>JAISAC010000025.1 GCA_031266935.1 Prevotellaceae bacterium | reverse complement strand
GCTGAAGCATACGGTTAATAAAGTGTCACCCCTGCGGGGTTTGCAGCATACGGATTGCAGCATACCTGCGTAGAGACGCGGCGCGCCACGTCTCTACAACGAGCAGTCCCGCAGGGACGACCCCCGTATGCTAAAGCATACGGATAATAGAGTGTCACCCCTGCGGGGTTTGCAGCAAGCGCAGTCCCGCAGGGACGACACTTTATTAACCGTATGCTTTAGCATACGGAGCGGAGATGCACGGATGCTCGCTTGTTCGGGCAGTCCCGCAGGGACGACAACTTTATTAACTGTTATATCTTATTTATTTCGCATCTCTAAATCTTTTTTTGAGATGCTATGAAAATTTCATTTTGAGTCTTTCCCACCCTCCTATCGTCATTCCTGCGAAAGTTTGAAACCTCATTTTTACCTAATTTATCTAACAAAATAACCTCAGTAGCAATGAATTAATACGCACATCAACAACCTTTCATACAACTAAATCGTAAACGATTATTTATCAGTTGCTTGCAATTTGGCATTTAACGCTGTTTAATGGGGGACTCATTACCTCATTAAAACGATGAAATGGGTACGAAAAAAATGAGGTAATGAGGTTTGGATATATTCTGCAACTATGTGCTACTGAGGTTGTTTTGTTAGATAAATTAGGTAAAACCGAGCGTAGCGAGTTCACGAACACTTTAAAAATCAATACGAGTGAGTAAATGAGGTTTCCAGTTGCCCCACATTCTATCTGTATCCGAACTGCCGAGCTGCAAGCTACTTTCATAGCACCTCAAAAAAAGATTTAGCCAATTTTACTGCCTTTTGCTGCAACAAGTTAAAAATTTTTGCTGCAATATTTATGCGATTTAACGCTAATTGATTTGTAGGTATTAAAAAAAACTTGCATCTTTGCCGTGTTCTATTTGCATGTTTTATCAATCATTTGCAAAAATTGTACGGTAATATAATATGTTACATACGCCTACCATAAGTATAAATACAGCGCCTTTTTTTGTTGACGTAGCGCACAAGTTGCAGCTTGAATGTGTGCGCACACACGTAACACACACACACACACACACACACACACACACACACACACACACACACACACACACACACACACACACACTGCTCAGCGAGTTACGTAATGAGGCCTTAGCATACGTAATTTTTCCGATTTTTGCAATACTGTTTATCTTTTCTTTTTTGATGAACGACCGAATATTTTGGCCGTTCATTTTTTTTATGCCTACCCTAACGGGCAGTAGCGCCTTGCTGCGGCTGCGGCCTGTTATTTTTCCCAATTTTTTTTATCCACTTAAATTTTTTTTATCATGAGTAAAAAGCAACTTGACCAAAATCGAGCAGGGCGGGTTACGCCTGCCTCTGCTCAAGCGGGCTGCGGTTTGTCGAGGCGCACTATCCCAAGTTGGGCTAAGCGTCTGCTGTTACCGCTGCTGTGCGCCCTGCTACCCTTGCAGCTGTGGGCGCAAAACCTCAACGTATCCGGCACGGTGCGCGACGGCAACGGCGACCCGGTGACAGGAGCAAGCGTTGTGGTCAAAAGCTCCACTGCGGGCGTTAGCACCGACGCAAGCGGCAGCTACACCATCAGCGCACCTGCCGACGCAACGCTGGTATTCTCTTTCCTGGGCTTGGCAACCGTAGAGGAAGCCGTGGCCGGGCGCGGGCGCGTGGACGTTACGCTAACTGAAGACGCCAAGGCAATGGACGAAGTCGTTGTAACGGCTTTGGGCATCAAGCGCCAGAAGCGCTCGCTGGGCTACTCTACCACCGCGGTGGGCGGCGAAGGCTTTACGAAAAGCCGCGAGTTGAACCTCGGCAGCGCCCTGTCGGGCAAGATTGCCGGCGTGGCGGTAACCGGCAACGCCACCGGATCGACCGGCAGCAGCCGCGTGGTTATCCGCGGTAACGCCTCGCTCACCGGCAACAACCAACCGCTGTACGTGGTGGACGGCGTACCGTTCGACAACACCAATCTCGGCTCGGCCGGCCGATGGGGCGGTATGGATATGGGTGATGGTTTATCAAACATCAACCCCGACGATATTGAGAACGTGCAGGTGCTGAAAGGCGCAGCAGCTTCGGCGCTGTATGGCTACCGCGGTGGTAACGGCGTTATCCTCATCTCCACCAAATCCGGTAAGAAAGGCCAGCAAGACGTGAGCATTGAGTTCAACAACAACCTCACGTTTAGCAGTATCTATGACCACCGCGACTTGCAGGATGTGTACGGACAAGGCACGGAAGGTACACGCCCGATGACAGCGGACGCCGCCAAGGACACCGAACAGAGCAGCTGGGGCGACAAGATTGACGGCGGGACAGCCGTGAACTTCCTCGGCAAGGAATACAGCTATTCTACTGTTGACAACTGGAAGAATTTCTACCGCACGGGCATCAACGATGCCACCTCGCTGGCCATCAGCGGCGCGTCGGACAAGATTGCTTACCGCTTCTGCATCTCGAACGTGTATGAAAAGGGTATCCTCCCGAATGCCGGCCTCAACCAGCAGGGCATTAACATGAACACCACCTACGACATCACCAGCAAGTTGCACCTGATGGTGAACGCCAACTACGTGTTCGAGCAAGCGCAAGGACGCTCTAACCTCGCAGACGGCAACGGTAACACCAACGCCTCGCTGCTGTATCGCCCCCAAACGTTCGACATCCGCTGGATGGAGCGCGAAACTCCCGATAGCGAATGGGGAACGAAAGCCGATGGCGGCGAACTCCTCGGCGGAACCAATGTATATTTCAACAACCCCTACTGGCTGCAATACCGGAAGACCAATGAGTCGAACAAGAATCGCCTCACCGGCGCCATGACGCTGCGCTACGACATTACGGACTGGCTGTATGCGCAGGGAGCGGTACAGCGCGACGGCTACGGCATGGAGTTCAAACAAGTGCAGCCGATCGGCGCCGCTGCCGATCCGTCGGGATACCTGACTGAATATTCGAAAAACTACGCCGAAACCAACCTGAACTACCTGATAGGCTTCGACAAGAAGTTTGACGACTGGTCGGTGGGCGCCACCTTCGGCGGCAACCGCCAGCACAGCCTCACCAAACAGTGGATGGTTGACGGCGGGCGCCCGTTTGTGGTTGACGGCGTGTGGTCGTCGAACAACCTTGCAGACCACCGCTTCAAGAAAGACTATCAGGAATATCAGGTGAACTCTATCTACGGCACCGCCGATGTAGGCTGGAAGAACCAGCTGTTCTTGAACTTGACGGGACGTAACGACTGGTTTTCGACGCTCTCGCCCGACAACAACAGCTACTTCTATCCGTCGGCCACCCTGTCGTGGGTATTCTCGGACACCTTCACGCTGCCTGCATGGTTTACGTTCGGCAAGCTGCGCGGGGGATATGCTGCGGCCTCCAACGGGACGAAGCCCTACCAAAACAAACTCGTTTACAAGATTGCGGACTATACAGTGAATGGGCAGCAGATTATGACATCCAATACTTCTACCTACCCGAATGCCGACCTGAAACCGGTGCGCATCGCCGAGTATGAAGCAGGGTTGAACGTGGCCTTCTTCAACGGCCGCCTGTCGTTCGACATGGCCTACTATAATAAGAGCACGAAGGACGACATTGCCGTGGCAACCACCAGCAAGCCAACCGGTTTCAGCTCACGGGTAGTGAACGTGGGTGAAGTCAAGAACAGCGGTTTTGAATTTATGGTAGATGCCGTGCCGGTACATATCCGCGACTTCTCATGGAACACCACTCTTAATTTCGCCGTAAACAACAGCGAAGTGGTTTACCTCGGCGAAGGCGTGGAACGCCTGTCGATTGACGGCGCCGAAGCGGGTACGGGCAACGTGTCGATACAAAATATCGTTGGGGAATCGTACGGCAAAATTGTTGGCTACAAGTACAAACGCCTCAACGGGCAAATCGTGTACAAAGACGGCCTTCCGCAACGTGAAGACGAGCTTTCGATATTGGGCGACGGCGTACATAAGCTGACGGGCGGCTGGAACAACCGGATCACCTACAAGGATTTTACGCTCGATTTCCTGATTGACTTCAAGCTCGGCGCCAAGCTGTATTCCAGCACCAACTGGTACTTGACCCGCAACGGTATGCACAAGCAAACGCTGTTAGGCCGCGAAACCAGCAGTAATGGACCCGTTATTGGCGAAGGCGTAAAGGAAGACGGGAGCAAAAACGACGTGGCCGTACCCTCACGGACGTACTGGAGAGCGGTTGCCGACAACCAAATCAGCGAAGAGTTTCTTTATGACGCCAGCTTCATCAAGCTGCGCGAAATATCGCTGGGCTACACCCTCCCGCAAAGCATCCTGAGCAAACAACGCTTCGTGAAAGGGCTGAACATATCGCTGGTAGCCCGTAACCTCTGGACTATCTTGAAATATACCGACAACATCGACCCCGAGTCGGCCTACAACAACAGCAACGGCCAGGGGCTGGATTTCAACGGCTATCCGGCGACCCGCAATATCGGTTTTAATCTAAATATTAAATTCTAAAAGCACATCATTATGAAAAAAATATTTTTATATATCGCAGTGGCTGCCCTTGGGCTCGCAGGGCTTAACGGTTGCAACGATTTCGGCGACATGAACGTTGATCCGGAACACCTGAGCGAGGAAGGCCTCATCAACAGCAGCTACAATATGGTATTCACCATGACGCAAGTGCAGGCGCTCGGCTCCGACTGGGACGTGTGGCGGAACGGCATTATCTACGGCTCCACCATGCTGCAGCACACCACAAGCGTAGATTGGTCGTACGTCTTTTACACGTATGACGAAGCCTACAATTCCGCTTTTTGGGATGTCTATTGTTCAGACAACCGGGGTGTAGTTCGGGAGATTATCAAGATAGTCAACAAATGGGAAGGTCAGGAAGAATTTAAAAACGACTATCAAATCGCACGCATCATGAAGGCCTACATCTTCCACCGGATGACCGACCTGTATGGCGATATTCCTTATTCCGAAGCGGGCCGCATCACGGACGTTCTCTATCCGAAATACGACACGCAGAAGGCCATTTATGACGACCTGCTGAAAGAATTGGACGAAGCGCAGGCAGCCATTAGCGGCTCGTCGTCGCAATTAGGAAGCGCCGACCTCTACTACGGCGGCGACGCGAGCAAGTGGAAAAAATTTGCAAACTCCCTGATGCTGCGCGTGGCCATGCGGTTGAGCAAGGTGGACGAAAACACGGCAAAGACATGGGCCGCCAAAGCCTTGGCCAACGGCGTTATCACCAGCACGGACGAAAATGCTATGCTGAGGCATACCGACGGCATCGCGACGAACGACTCTGCCGAGCCTTACGGAAAGATTTTCAGCGAGTCAAACCCCGATGCCTTCTTCATTAGCGAAACGTTCATGAATATGCTGACGGGCGCGAACGACCCGCGCATTGCGCTAATCGGCACGGTGTGCACAGACCCGGGAAAAGGGTACACGAATAGCGCATACGAAAAAGGCAATCCTGACCCGACCGTACAAAAAGGTATGCCGGTGGGTTATAATTTGGCCGGCGGCCAATGGGATTTATCTCTTGCATCCGGTTATCCGGGCGGAAACTTCAAGAGCGTGTATTCCGTACCCAGCCGCTACACCTACGCCGACCCGGCTAAAGGCGTGACCATGATTGTAACCCACGCGGAAACCCAGCTGTTGCTGGCCGAAGCACACGTGCGGGGCTGGATAACCGCCGGATCGGCAGAAGACTACTATAACGCAGGGATAAGGGCAGCCATGGAACAGTTCAAGTTCTACAGCGGCGCCACAGAACTGTACGCGCAGTATCTTACGCCTGCGGCTGTTGATACGTATGTTACCGCCAATGCGCTCACCGGCTCCAACGAGAATAAGTACAAGCAAATAAACACACAGTACTACATTACTACGTTCTGCGACGAGTACGAATCGTTTGCCAACTGGCGCCGTAGCGGCTATCCGGAGCTGACACCGGTGAACAAGGCTTATCCCGACTGCGTGACGAACGGGACTATCCCGCGCCGCTTCACGTATCCGTCAGGCGAAGCGCAAAGTAACCCGGCAAACTACTTGGAAGCAGTGCGCCGCCTTTCCGACGGCGACCGCATGACCTCGCGGGTTTGGTGGGATAAGGAGTAGCTGATACCGCCGCTTGCCAATGCCAAAAGCGTTGAAGCGCAGCCTCCCCACCCTCTGCTTCGGGTACCGAAACGGAAGGTGGGGAGGCTTGTTTTTGGCCATAAAGATAATTATTTATGCTGATAATCTATGACATTACCCCTCCCGCCGCGCCCGTCATTCCGAGCGCAGCGAGGAATCTCCTCCTACATCAACCTCACTTGGGTAGCTTGATGGTTAGGAGATTCCTCGCTGCGCTCGGAATGACGGCGATAAGGGATAAGAAATAAATAACATATAACGGATATAAAAGTGTCGTCCCCCCTCGGCTACGCTCGGGGCAGGCTCTGCGGGACTTAGCGGGAGCCTCCTGCTTGTCCCCGTATGCTGAAGCATACGGTTAATAGCGTGTCACCCCTGCGGGGTTTGCAGCAAGCGGATTGCAGCATACCTGCGTAGAGACGCGGCGCGCCATGTCTCTACAACGGGCAGTCCCGCAGGGACGACCCCCGTATGCTAAAGCATACGGATAATAAAGTGTCACCCCTGCGGGGTTTGCAGCAAGCGGAGTCCCGCAGGGACGACAACTTTATTAACTGTTATATCTTGTTTATTCGTCATCTCTTAATGGAGAAATTCGTAATTCGTAATTCGTAATTCGTAATTTTTCCCCCCCCTTCTCTGTTCGGCGCAAAAATACCACATTTATGGTATTGGCAGGTCGATTTTGCTGCGCTACCTTTGCGCCGTTATTTTCTATGCATAGAAATTTAAACCCTATTTTTAAACTCTGATTTTTAAACAAAGAAACGCCTCTTTCGTCCGCTCCGGTAAGTTTGGTAGAAAGAGGCGCCAGTAAAAAAGACTAATTACTCATGACAAAGGTACTAAATTATTTTGGAAGCGCCACGCTTCTGCGCAAGATTTTTGCGCTTGCGCTATCGCTCTACGCCACGTCCGCAATTGCTGTGGAAATCGCCGGCACGGTTGCCGACGACCGCACCGGCAAGCCGGTTGCGGGTGCGCTGGTGCTCATCCAGTCAAGCGTAACCGGCGCAAGCACCGACGCCGACGGCAAATTCTCCCTCCTCACCAGCAGCTCGCTGCCCGTTACCCTCACCGTTAGCATGGTTGGCTACACCCCGCAGGAGGTGGAGGTGTACAGCGTTGAATCTCCGCTGCAGGTGCTGCTCACAGAGGACGTGAACTACATTAAGGAGGTAGTGGTGGTGGGCTACGGTACGCAGAAGCGCAAGGAGCTGACGGGGTCGGTGGCCTCCGTGTCGCCGATTGCGCTGTCGCAGCAGGCGCTCTCCGTCGATAAGGCGCTGGGCGGAGCTATTGCGGGGCTTAGCGTTACGCAGAGTTCGGGCGCTCCCGGCGCAACCTCTACCATCCGCATCCGCGGCAGCAACTCCATTGCCGCAGGCAACGAGCCGCTGTACGTTATAGACGGGTTTATCCTCTACAACGACAACGCCGCCACCCGCACGGGCGTGGGCGGCACCACCAGCGGCGTGGGCGGCGGCGGCGCTACCACGGGCACCTTCGACGGCGGGCTAAACCCGCTGACCAGCATCAACACCGCCGACATCGAAAGCATTGATGTGCTCAAGGATGTGTCGGCTACCGCCATTTACGGCTCGCGCGGCGCCAACGGCGTAATCATTATAACCACCAAAAAGGGTAAGCGGGGGCGCAGCAGCGTGAACTACCAAGGCTCTTTCGGCGTACAGCAGGTGGCCAAAACCCTCGACCTGCTCAACGCCTCGCAGTGGGGTAGCCTTTACCAGGAACTCTCCGGCAACAACCCTTACAGCGCTTCGCAGCCCTACAGCGTAAGCAGGCTGCTGCCGCAGGGGCAGAGCGAGGATTGGCAGAACGCCGTGCTGCAAACGGCCTACACGCAAAATCACCAGCTGTCGGTGAGCGGAGGTGGCGAGGACTACCGCTACCTGATTTCCGGCAGCTACAGCGACCAGGACGGCATTATCCGCAACACCGGCCTGAAGCGCTACATCGGGAGGGTGAACTTGGATAAGGACGTTTTCAAAAACCTGAACGTGGGGACTAACCTGAGCGTGGGCAGCACCGCGCAGCAGGGCTTGACCAACCTTGCGGGGCGCGAAGCCGCCGGCAACGCGGGGCCGCTCGACTACGCCATTCGCACCTCGCCCTTGGTGCCCATTTACGACGGGAGCGCAGATGACGGGTTCAACTACTACAACCCCTTTGAAGCCGGCGACCTGCACATCGGCGACAGGGCTGCCAACCCCGTGTCGGACTTGCTCAAGTCCACCGTCGAGACAAAAAATCTGTCCGTAACCGGCAACGCCTACGCCCAGTACGCCATCCTGCCGCAGCTGACGGCAAAGGTAAACGCCGGGGTTAACCTCAACCACGCCACGCAAAACTTCTACGCGCCCTCCACCTCTGCGGTGGGGCTGCTGGTGAACGGATACGGCGCGGTGGGCAACAAGGATTACCGCTCGAGCCTGCTGGAGTTTACGCTCAGCTACAGGGAGGTGTTTGCCGACATTCACTCCATCGAGGCGCTGGCGGGCTACACCACCCAGCACACCGAAACCGAGTACGCCACCGCCGGCGCCAGCGGCTTTGCCAACGAAGCGCTGACCTACCACAGCCTGCAAAGCGCCGACAACAGAGACGCTCCCACGTCGGGCGGCGCCGTATCTAACCTGAACTCCGTGCTGGGCAGGGTGAACTACTCGCTGCTGAGCCGCTACAACCTTACCGCCACCCTTCGCGCCGACGGCTCGTCGCGCTTCCCAAAGGAAAACCACTGGGGATACTTCCCGTCGGTGGGCGTATCGTGGAATATAGACCGCGAGCCGTTTCTGGAGGGAGCAGCGCTCCTTAGCGACCTCAAGCTCAGAGGTAGCGCCGGGCAGGTGGGCAATCAGGAGATTGGCGACTACCTCTACTCGCGCCTCTACACGCCGCGCAACTACTCCTTCGGCAACCAGATTGTGGTGGGATATACGGCGACCAACTTCGGCAACGGCGAGCTGAAGTGGGAAACCACCACGCAGTACAACGTCGGGGTTGACCTGGGGCTGTGGCGCGACAGGCTGAGCTTCGTTTTTGACGCCTACTACAAGAAAACAACCGACCTGCTGGTAACGCTGCCCGCCGAAGGCACCACAGGGCTGCGGGACAGAATAGTGAACATCGGCGACCTCACCAACAAGGGGGTTGAGTTTAGCGTGAACGCCAACATTTTCAACACCAAAGAGCTGCAGTGGACGGCGCTTGCCAACATTGCCGCCAACGTGAACCGGATAGTGAAGCTGGGAACGCCGTCGTTTGTGGCCAACGGCGCCGCCTCGGGGGCTATCCTCGTAAAGGAGGGCGAAGCGCTGGGGACGTTCTACGGCTATGTGTTCGACGGCGTGGTGCAGGCCGGGCAGGAGGCTTCGACGCCTGTGCCCGTATGGACGGACGCGGTGCAGGTCGGCGACGCCAAGTTTGCCGACAGGGGCGGCGACCCCGGTACCATCGACGACGACGACAAGGTAGTGCTGGGCAGCGTGCAGCCCAAGTTTACCTACGGCTTTGCAAGCCGGGCGGCCTACAGGGATTTTGACCTTTCTGTATCCTTCCAGGGCAGCTACGGCAACCACCTCTACAACGGCCTGCGGCACCGGCTGGAGACGCCCTCGCAGAGCTACAACGGCGCCGCCGCGCTGGCCGACCGCTGGACGCCCGCGCACACCAACACCGATGTGCCCCGCGCCGTGGCTGTCCCCTACGTAACGCTCGACAGCCGCTACATTGAGGACGCCTCCTACCTGCGGCTAAAGGACATTACGCTGGGGTATGCCATCAGCGTGAAATCCGGCAGCGTAAAGTCCGGCAGGGCTCCGCTGCGCATACGCCTCTTTGCCTCCGCCCAAAACCTGCTCACGCTGACCAAATATACGGGCTTTGACCCCGAAGCTTCGCGCAACGGCGTGGACGAAACCAACGGCCTCCTGCAAGGCATTGACCTCGGCGCATACCCTACGGCAAGGACTTTTATTGCCGGCGTGAGCCTAACATTTTAAACAATTAACAATTAACAATTAACAATTAATAATTAATAATTAATAATTCACCGTAAATATATATTTTTATCATGAAGAATTACTTACTTACCTTTTTTGCTTTGTCCGCTTTGCTTACCTCGTGCAACGAGCTGAACCTTGATCCTGTTGGCTCCTTGGACAGCGAGCTGTTTTTCCGCTCCGACGAGGATGCCGTCCTCGCCGTAAACGGAGTTTACGCCGCGCTTGTAGAATCCGAAAGCGTGGTAACCGCATGGTTGGTTGACCTTGGCTCCGACGTTTCGCAAAACGGCGAGTCGATGCCCTCCGGTTCGGGCGCCGAGCTGTCGTCGTTCCACTTCAACGCCGGCAACGGCCATACCGGCTACTCGTGGGGCGATAACTACTACGGCGTAGCCAACGCCACCGCGCTCATCAACAAGCTCGACGACCCCGCCACGCCGGTGTCGGACAGAATACGAAAGCGGGTGCGCGGCGAGGCGAAATTTCTGCGCGCCTACTACAACCATATCCTTGTGCAGCTGTTTGGCGATATACCCCTGCTGCTCGAATCGGGCTACAGCGCCGGCGTGGGGGTAGAGCGCGAAGATGTGCACGTGGTGTACGGGCAAATTGTGGACGACCTCGTAAAGGCCGCCGAAGACCTGAGCGAATACCCCACCACCAGCGCCTACGGCGCAAGCGACAAGGGGAGGGTGAGCCAGCAGTCGGCCTACGGGCTGCTGGCCAAAGTTTACCTCGTATGGGCGCAAACCTACGGCGCTACGGATGTAAACGGAAAGTACGATAAGGCCATAGAGTACGCAAATTTA
Source organism: Prevotellaceae bacterium (assembly GCA_031266935.1). Taxonomy (GTDB): domain Bacteria; phylum Bacteroidota; class Bacteroidia; order Bacteroidales; family UBA932; genus JAITMY01. The sequence continues at coordinate 5,053 of JAISAC010000025.1, read as the reverse complement.
GTTACGGGATTTTCGCTGGAGAAAATTTTTCACGCCAACTGGGAAAAGGATAACCGCTACGGCAGGGAGGCGCTCTTCTCGGCCAACTACGTCGTTTCGCAGGAGAGCTTTGGCGATGGCGGAAACCACCTTACGCACTGCGCTTTTTCGACCGCCTTTGAGCAGGAGACGCCGCACCTGATAGTGAGCGACCGCACGTTCTACGACCGCTTCGACAGCTGCGACCAGCGCAAGCATGCCACCTTCCTCACACATGCCGTCAACCCCGACAACGGCGACACCATCATTTTCAACCTGCCCCGCTACGCCAAGTACATCGACGCCGCCGCGCCGCTCACCAGCGCAAAGAACCGCGAGCTCAACGCCAGCATTCTCCGCTACGCAGAGGTGCTGTTAGTAAAGGCCGAGGCCATCAACGAGCGTTACCAAAGCCCCAACACCGAAGCGTACGAGGCCATCAACCAAGTGCGCCGCCGCGCCTTCAAGGTGGAAGAGTTTGACGACGGAACGGCGAGCATCACCACCTCCGAAGTAGAGCTGCCGAGCAACCTGAGCTATTTGGAGTTCAGAAAAGCCCTGCGCCGCGAGCGCTTTTACGAGCTCACCTACGAGCAGGTGCGCTGGTTTGACCTTGTGCGCTGGAAGGTGCTGATAAAAACGGTGAAGCGCGTAAGCGCATCCAACAAAAAGGACAACGTAGCTGCCCGAAACTATATCTTTCCTATTCCCCAGCCCCAGCGCGACCTCAACAGCAAGCTGTGGCAAAATTGGGGGTACGAAGGCTCCGTTGCCCCTGCGCCTCACTACGCCGCCTCCGATTACGAGGGCGACTCCGACAATAACGACGGGTGGACGGACACCGAAGCGCAAGCTCTGTACGATAATATTTCTGCGCCCGCCGCCGCTTGGTAACCTTAGTAATGACGAATAAACAAGATATAACAGTTAATAAAGTTGTCGTCCCCCTCGGCTACGCTCGGGGCAGGCTCTGCGGGAGTGCGCGGACAAGCGAGCATCCGTGCATCTCCGCTCCGTATGCTAAAGCATACGGTTAATAAAGTGTCGTCCCCCTCGGCTATGCTCGGGGCAGGCTCTGCGGGACTGCTCGTTGTAGAGAGGTGGCGCGCCGCGTCTCTACGCAGGTATGCTGCAATCCGTATGCTGCAAACCCCGCAGGGGTGACACTTTATTATCCGTATGCTTCAGCATACGGGGGGGCGTCCCTGCGGGACTTAGCGGCGCTTCTCACCTCTCCCAGTCACGCTCATCGAATGCTAACCCCATCTCCCTGATGAATGCTTCATACTCTTGTCTAAATGCTACTGTCTTATGGTGCTCTTGCTGGTTTATGATGTAGCTTACTATCTTATCTTTGTCCTCCATGCTTTTTGACAGCGCTGCGTAGCCTTCGCCCCATGCCCTGAACTTTTCAAAGCCGTCGGCTGTTTTTAGAATTTTGCTCGAAGAGCCTTTCAGCGCCTGCATAAAATCAGACAGGGCAACCGTTGGCGGTATCGTAAGCAGCAAGTGCACGTGATCGGGCATCGAGTTGATGCGGTACAGGTATCCGCCTTTACTCTTGCTAATACCCCACATCTCCCGATAGAGAAATTTCACCTTCTCATCTGTCGGAAGCGTTAGCTCGCTCTTGTAGGTGCGAACTATAGCGTGGATAAGCAGCTGTACGTAGCTCATATTCTTGTTGTTCGTAAGTTCGTAAGTTCGTAAGTCCGTAAGTTCGTAAGTTCGTAAGTTCGTAAGTTCGTGTGCCCGTGTGCCTGTGCGCCTGTAAGTCCGTGTGTCCGTGTGCCCGTGTACCCGTGTGTCCGTGTGCCCGTGTGCCCGTATGCCCGTGTGCCCGTGTGCCCGTATGCCCGTGTGTCCGTGTGTCCGTGTGCCCGTGTGCACGTATGCCCGTAGGCCCGTGTGTCCGTGCGCCCAGGTGCCCGTGTGCCCGTGTGCCCGTGTGCCCGTGTGCCCGTGTGCCCGTGTGCCCGTGTGCCCGTGCGCCCATGTGCCCGTGTGCCCGTGTGCCCGTGTGCCCGTGTGCCCGTGCGCCCGTGTGCCCGTGTGTCCGTGTGCCCGTATGCCCGTGTGTCCGTGTGCCCTCCCCTCTCTCCCGTAAGCTAAAGCATACGGTTAATAAAGTGCCGTCCCTGCGGGACTGCCCGGACAAGCGAGCATCCGTGCATCTCCGCTCTCCTCCGTAAGCTAAAGCATACGGTTAATAAAGTGTCGTCCCTGCGGGACTGCCCGGAGCCTCCTGCTTGTCCCCCGTATGCTGAAGCATACGGTTAATAAAGTGTCACCCCTGCGGGGTTTGCCAGGATCCTCCTGCTTGTCCCCCGTATGCTGAAGCATACGGTTAATAAAGTGTCACCCCTGCGGGGTTTGCCAGGATCCTCCTGCTTGTCCCCGTATGCTTTAGCATACGGAGCGGAGATGCGCCGGAGATGCGCGGCTGCTCGCTTGTCCGGGCAGTCCCGCAGGGACGACCCCCGTATGCTAAAGCATACGGTTAATAGAGTGTCACCCCTGCGGGGTTTTACGACAACTCCTGGCAAGTCCCGCAGGGACGACACTTTATTAGCCGTATGCTTTAGCTTACGGAGCGGATCATGTCAATAGAATATGGACGCCACCCAAAAAAGAATTAGCCAATTTTTTAAGAATTTTGAAAATACTTTTTCTTTTTCCCGGCGCGCTGCCCGGTGCATCGCCTGGGGCGCCGTCCGGGGCGCCGTCCGGGGCATTGTCGGCGGCATTGCCGGCAGGGCTGCGGGGGGCATTTTTGCGCAAGCTTTTTCGCAGGGCCATCTCCTCCCTTTTGGCAAAATCCTCGGCCGCCGCGGCGGCCGTAACGGCTGCGGCGGCCTCTTCTTCCGCCACGGCAGCAGCAGCGGCGGCCTCGGCGGCGGCGTCGGTAGCGGCGTCTCGGTCTCCGTTGGCGGCGGCTGCGGCGGCGGCGTCGCGGTTTCCGGCGGCGGCGGCGGTTGCGGCAACGGCGCGGTTGGCGGCGGCCGCGGCGGCCGCGGCGGCGGCCTCGCGGGCGGTCGCTGCGGCGGCGGCGGCGCGGCTGGCGGCGGCAGCGGCTGGTCGGCTGGCGTCGGCGGCCGCGGCTTCGCGGTTGGCGGTGGCCGCGGCGGTAACGGCGGCGGCGGCGGCGGCGGCAGCAGCGGCGTGGTTGGCGGCGGCGGCGGCGGCGGCGCGGTTGGCGGCCTCGGCATCGGCGGCGCGGCTGGCGGCCTCGGCGGCGGCCTCGGCGGCGGCGCGGCTGGCGGCAGCGGCGGCGCGGCTGGCAGCGCGGCTGGCGGCGCGGCTGGCGGCGGTGGTAGCGCGGTTGGCGGTGGCGCGGTTGGCGGCCTCGGCGTTGTCAGCCGCACCTGTAGATGTTTTTTTCATTTTGGCATTCATCGGCTTTCAAGTTTTTTTTGGGAGGTTCGCCTTTCAGCCAACCTGCTGTATTCCAACATATTTAAAGAATTTAGCATTTTTTTTAGGTCAAAAAAAAATCTACTCCTCTTTCAGGCATTTTTAGGTCGTTTTTCGGTCGTTTTTCGGTCTTTCGGGGCATCCTTTTTCGTCCAGCCTTCGGGATTTTTTAGGCCCACCTGCGCCTCCCTGCGCCCGCTATGCCCCCCAAAGGTGCTGTAAATCAGCAAGGGCATTAAACATTAACCCTAAAATATCGCAAAGGTAACAAAAATTTCATCATAGAGCTGATTTTCACTGCTAAATAATTCAAAGCATACAATAAATTTTGAATTCTTGGGAAATTTTGAATTCTTGGGAAATTTTGAATTTTGAATTTTGAATTTTGAATTCTTGGGAAATTTTGAATTTTGAATTTTGAATTCTGAATTTTGAATTCTTGGAAAATTTTGAATTTTGAATTTTGAATTTTGAATTCTTTTCCCCCGCCTTCCCACCCGCGCCGTCATTCCACCCGCGCCGTCATTCCGAGCGCAGCGAGGAATCTCCCGCCACTTCTTCCCACCTCCGCCGTCATTCCGAGCGCAGCGAGGAATCTCCCGCCATACCCACCGCACTTGGGTAGCCTGGTTGCAGGAGATTCCTCGCTGCGCTCGGAATGACGGGCGCGGCGGCGAAAGAGGGGGTGGTGGTGGTGATGGGCGGCGAAGCCGCCCACCACCGCCACCTTCTTTCGCCACCAGCAGCCCTGAAAGGGCGACATCATCAGCACAGGGCATCGCCCTGTGTCGGGAAACGCCCCCACGCCCGTTAAGCCCCAACGGGGCGTAATCGGCTTTGCAACATTTGATTGCGCCCTTTCAGGGCTTAGCGGCGAGGCGGGGCTTTCTGTTCGTAGGGCGTTGCCCTGCGCTATTGATTGCGCCCTTTCAGGGCTTAGCGGCGAGGCGGTGTGAAAAGGCGGCGGCTTGTCGCTCTTATGCTGCGCGCGGGTTATTTTTGTGCTTTCCCCGTAGGGGGATTAACAGCTAATAGATGAATGCCCTACGGGCAATAAAGCAGGCTTGCTGGGCTGCTGCTCTAGTGATATGAATGCCCTACGGGCAATGCACAAAGCTATGCCGTGCGAAGTATAACGCCGGAGGCGTTGCCCGTGAGTAACCCCCAGATTTATCTGGGGGGGCGAAGATATGGGCGTGCAGAACAACCCTGTAGGGGTTGCCCGTGATTCTGGGAGGAAAAACATGCGCGACACATGGGGCAACCCCTACGGGGTTGAGAGACAGAGATACCGACCCTACCCCCAGCTAGCGCTGGGGGTTATTCACGGGGAACGCCTCCGGCGTTAAGAGCGAACCCCTTTTTCACACAGCCTCTTAACGGTAGGTGGCGGCGGCGAAGCCGCCGCCACCGCCGCCGTAGAGACGTGGCGCGCCGCGTCTCTACATGCCCTGCGCCACCGCCCGCGCCCGGAGAGCGCCAACCAAATCCGCACATCTCCACTCCGTATGCTAAAGCATACGGTTAATAAAGTGTCGTCCCTGCGGGACTGCCCGGACAAGCGAGCATCCGCGCATCTCCGCTCCGTATGCTAAAGCATACGGTTAATAAAGTGTCGTCC
>JAISAC010000157.1 GCA_031266935.1 Prevotellaceae bacterium | reverse complement strand
GCATAACCTTTTGTTGCAAAAAGTTTCAAGGCTGCCTGTTTGATAATTTCCCGCTTTTCGGAGCGGATTTTTTCGTACTGTTCTTTTGTCCGTGGCATAATTAATTCTATTATTTTATTATAAATCAATATTCTACTTCCGTTCTTTGTCTTTTTGATTGACTGAATGGTCAGACAAAAGTATGGCTTTATTTTGAATTGACAAAACAGGAACAGAAAAATTTATCAGCAACGATAACGGACAATCAATTACGACTGTCCTCTTGTTTATTATTTCCTGTGTTTGTCGTGTGTGGAAAGGGTTAATCAAGACTTGATTCTAAAAAATTACAGAAAGCGTCTAACGACGTTTGCAATTTTTCCAAAGGAATCAATTTGAAAATTTATAGTTTCCTGTACTTATCGTGTGCAAAATGGTTTAGCAGTACGCGCTATTTTTGTTTCTTAGGATTAACTTTTAATTTTATGGCGTGCGCTGCCTTTTCTTTCTTTTCATCAACAATCTGAGCATAAACCTGCGTGATGGTTACGCTGCTGTGCCCTAATAATTTGCTGACGGTGTTAAATGTCTGTTCCACCTGTTAATTGCAGCGTGGCAAAGGTGTGACGGAAACAGTGAAAGGTTATGTCTTTCGTTATTCCTGCCTGCTTTACCCACTCGGCAATAACTGTGTTGCAGAACTGCGAATTGGTTACATCAGCGAAAATTTGAGCATTTCCTCACTCCGATATTTCTACCCGCAGTAGATTATGAATATTTCCGAAGCTACCAAAACAAGCTTGTAAAATGGGGGTGCATTATATATAACAAGTTGAAAATGAGAATATTCATGCTGTCTCCCTGCCGCCGCGCCCGTCATCCCTCCCACCTGCCGCTTTGCTTCACCAGCTCCCTCACCTCGCTGCTGAATTTTTGCTGCTTTAGCAGCTCCTCTACCGTTAGGTGCATACGGTAGCGCCAGTAGTGGTGGGGGTTGCTTGGCAGGTTGATGCGCTCGGCGCGGGGATTTTTGTGGCGCAGGGCGCCGTCGATGGCCAGCAAGTCCTGTAGCGGGAAAACCGCCCACAGCGAGAGCGCGTTGAGGTGCTGCACAATTATTTCGCGCGCTATCCACGGCTCGCAGGTGGCGGGCGCTTCGCCGTCGTGGTGCAGCACGCTGCTGTAGAAGCGCTGCGTGGCGCTCCTGTCCTCCTCCCACCATTCGCGCAGGCCGCTGGTGTCGTGGCTGCCCGGGCTGCATACCGACAGGCGGGGCGCGCGCTCAAGGGGCGCAAACTCCACGCTGCTATCGTTGGGCATACGCTGAATGACGAGGCTCAGCAACCCCAGCTGCTGCATTACCTCCGGTACGCACGAGGGCACCATGCCCAGGTCTTCGCCGCACACCAGCATGTTGGTGGCGTACCGCACCGCCGGCAGCTTTTGCAGCGCCTGCTCCTTCCAAAATTGGTTGTGGCGGTGGTAGAAAAAATCGAGGTAGATAGCGTCCAGCGCCTGCTTTTGCTGCTCGTCGAGGTCGCGGTATGAGCGCGTGTAGTGCATGGCAATGCGCGGATGGTAGTACGACGGGTTGCGCCTGTCTTCGATAAGCACTACATCGTTGAGCAAGTCAAACAGCTTGCTTTTTAGCGCGCTGCTGTCGCCTTCCTGCGCTGCAAAAAAATCCTCGAGCTTGCGCTGCGTGTCGAACTTTGGCTTGAAGCGGAAGGTGTGCGCCTTGTACTCCTCCATGAAAAATTGCGATACGGTGTGCGCTTCGTCGCCAAAGAGCTCCTTCAGCACGTGCTCCCGAATGTACGGCAGGCAAAGCCTCTCGGCGTCGAACCACGCGCCGCGCCGGTTGAGCTCGGAAACGGACAGCGGGAGCGCCGGCGAAAAATATCCCAGCAATCCTTGCACTGAGTGCAGCGGTATTTCCCAAATACGGAAAAAGCCCAGAATATGGTCAAGACGGAAAGCGTCGAAGTACTCGGACATGGCGCGCAGGCGCTGCTGCCACCAGCTGTACCCATCTATCGACATGCGGCTCCAGTTGTAGGTCGGGAAGCCCCAATTTTGGCCTGTGGCAGAGAACGCGTCGGGCGGCGCCCCTGCCTGCGCGTCCATGTTGTACAGCTCGGGCGCTACCCATGCGTCGCAGCTGCCGCGCGATATGCCTATGGGAATGTCGCCCTTGAGAATAATTCCCTGCTTGCGGCAGTAATCGGAGGCCTCCTTGAGCTGCCTGTGCAGCAGGAACTGCACGTAGTAGTGTACGGCAACCTCGTCGTACGCAGGAGAATCCGGGCTAACAAGCGCCGCTATTTTCGGTGCAGAGAAGGTGGAAAAATCTTCCCACTCCGCAAAGTCGGCGGTTTTGTGCTTATTTCGCAGGTAGCAAAATGCTGCGTAAGGCTGTAGCCAGCTTTTGCGCTGCTCAAAGAATTTTTTGTACTCATCGTCGGCAAAGGCTACGCTTTTCTCCTTGCGGTACGCCAGCTTTATGTACTTCCACTTGAGCTGCATTACGCGCTCGTAGTCAACTTCCGGCAGCTCGTTCAGCTGGCGCTGCTCGGCCTTCAGCTGCTCTACCTGCTTTGGCGTAAGGCAGGCGGCAAGCGGCGTCAGGTCGAGGTAGAGCGGATGCAGCGCAAATACCGAGATGCCCGAGTAGGGGTAGGAGTCGCGCCACGTGAGCGTAGATGAGGTATCGTTGACGGGCAGCGCCTGTATCATGCTCAAGCCGGCTTTTTTTGCCCAGTCGGCCAGTAGCTTCAAATCCGAGAACTGCCCCACGCCGTAGCTGCTAACGCTGCGCAGCGCAAACACCGGAATGGCTACCCCCGCCCCGCGCGGTGCGCTGATACCGAAATCCGGTATCTCGTCGTTGCGCCACAGCATGGCCTTGCTGTGCTCCGCCGGAGGCAGCATACGGTCGTTTTGCCGCTGCTCGTAGCCAACAATTTTTTGCTGCTCAACGTCGTAAATGGCGTACTTGTAGTAGATGGGCTGGCGCCGGCTGCCGGGCGTGAACCCTGTTTGCCACACGCCGCGCGCGTCGGGCTGCATGAGCAGCGGGCGACGCGCGTCCCAGCCTCCCAGCAGCTCGTCGCTGCCGGTAACGCAAAGCAGGCGCCCGCGCGGTATGGACGAGGCGCGTATCGTTAGCCTGCACGAGTGGTGGCTCAATGTTTTGTCGCTGCCCGCTTTTGCGCTATGCCCAAAAAGTACGGAGGTATATGGCGACGAAATCAGCGCGTCGTCGCCCCCTGTCCGCCAGCAGTCGGACAGCGCTACGGTTGGGAAGTCGGCTGCCTGCGGCGAAAACGTGCGCCACTCCCCGCCTTCCTCCTCCAGCTCGCCGGTTGCCTTACACAGGGCGTACTTGTAGCGCAACTCGCCGGAAATTTTTTGCTGCGCCAGCTGCAGCGTCCAGCGGACGCCGTCTATGCAGGCCATCGGCAGGCCGTCGGGGTGAAGGCTGCTTTTCACAACGAGCTGCTCGCCCCAGCGGGTGGCGTATTCTACCTGAAAAATAATATTCATAAGGGACGTTTTTTATCGAAAAACCTTATTTCAATCGTTTGCGATAATTTTTTAACGCAATAATACAAAGCGTATTACGAGGCAAATTAAGCGTAAAAAAAGATGATTTCAAAAATTTTTTTTGAAAGAAAAATTTTTTCACATGCCGCAAACGATTGAAACCTGAAAATCTTTTTTTTACTTCATCAAGATGTTACAACATAAAGAAAAATAGCGTATAATTGCAGTATAATTGCACTTTTCAAACATCATACAAATGTCATAATCTACCGTCATAATCTGTCATAGTACAATGGAAAAACCGAACTTAAAATTTTGGCAAATCTATAACCTCAGCTTCGGATTTTTTGGGGTGCAGATTGCATATTCGCTGCAAAGCGCCAACATTAGCCGCATATTTGCTACCCTTGGCGCCGACCCGCATAACCTCAGCTATTTTTGGATACTTCCGCCGCTGATGGGCATCATTGTGCAGCCCATTGTAGGCTCGCTGAGCGACCGCACGTGGACGCGCTTTGGCCGGCGTATTCCGTACCTGTTTGTCGGAGCGCTGGCGGCTATTATCGTCATGTGCCTGCTGCCCAACGC
>JAISAC010000014.1 GCA_031266935.1 Prevotellaceae bacterium | reverse complement strand
GGCGGGACAACTTTGGTAAGGCAAAATTCCGATTCGGCTGCGCCTGCTGCGCCGCCGGTAAGCATAAGGGCAAATGCTACCCACAATGCTTTCTTGACTGTTGCTTTCATGGGAAATTTTGAATTTTGAATTTTGAATTTTGAATGACGTTGCCGCAACGAGACCTCACCCCCGGCCCCTTTCCAAAGGAGAGGGGAGCAGGGACACGATGCTTGGCGCCAGCCACCCCTCTCCTTTGGAAACTGTGTGAAAAGGTGGTCGCTTGTCGCCCTTAACGCCGGAGGCGTTGCCCGTGAATAACCCCCAGCTTTAGCTGGGGGAGAGGTCGGTGTCTCTGCCTCTCAACCCTGTAGGGGTTGCCCCCCACATGCCGTGTATGTTTTTCTCCTTTGGGTTCACGGGCAACCCCTACAGGGTTGTCCGCAGCGCCCTCACCTTCGCACCCCCAGATAAATCTGGGGGTTATTTACGGGGAACGCCTCCGGCGTTGGGAGCAGGCAGCTGCCTTTTCACACAGCCTCCTTTGGAGAGGGGCCGGGGGTGAGGTCTCTACGGCGTACATCCCCCCCCTAACGGGACAAAAATGTTAGTAGAGACGGGGCGCGCCCCGTCTCGTCTTCAGGTCAAAAGAGACGGGGCGCGCCCCGTCTTCAGGTCAAAAGAGACGGGGCACGCCCCGTCTCTACAGCAATTTTAGTTCACAACATGCAGCGTCACAACGCGCGATGCGCTCTTTCCCTGCAGCGCCACGAAGTAAATGCCTGCGGGCAGGTGCGCCACGCTCAAGGTCTGTCCGGCGGCAATTCGCGCCGACAGCGCCACCGCGCCGCTTGTGTTGACCATTCTAACGCTTTCGACCTCGCCGGATACGTGCAAAATTCCATCCGCAACGTAGGCGCTAAGCGTCGATGCCGACGAATGTTCTACGGCAGTGGGCGGATCGACTACCGGCGCGGCGTAGATTACAAATTGCCCCAGAGCAAGGTTGGTGGCGGCAAGGTAATTCTCGCCTTCGGCAACGTCCACCGTAACCGCATACACGCCGACCTCAACGGGCGCGGCTGTGCTGCCGTTGTACTTAACGGTAATCGCACCCAAGCCGATTACGGTGGATTTGGCAGCTACGGTTACGGAGTGCGGAGCTTTGTCGTACACTATCGAATCGCTGATAGCGTACTCCAGCTCGGCAAGCGTAACCGGCAGCTTGCCGATTACAACCTCGGTGATTATTAGCGTACCCAAGCGGAGGTTGGCGGCGGCAAGGTAGTTGACGCCCTCGGCAACATCCACCGTAACCACATACTCGCCTGCATTAACCGGCTCGGCATCGCTGCCGTTGTACTTAACGGTAATCGTCGTACCCAAACCGATTACGCTTTCCTTGGCGATAACAACTACGGCGTGTGTAGCACCATCGTACTCCACCGCTGTAGTATCGTAAGCCAAGAGGTCAGCAAGCACGGGGGCTTTGAGAATGGTAAGCGTATCGGGCAGCTCCAACTCGGTGAGCGCGTAATCGTCGCTCTCCGCCACCTCTACCGTAATAACGTACTTACCGGCGTTGACGGGCGCTGCGGTATTTTCGTTATACAAAACGGAAATTTCTCCCAACTCAACATTCTGCTTTGCCGTAACAGCTATCGTGTGCGGGTTGCCGTCGTAGGTAGCATCGGTAACGGCGTAGTCCAGCTCGGCAAGCGTAACCGGCAATTTGCCGGTCGCAACTTCGGTGATTATTAGCGTACCCAAGCGGAGGTCAGCGGCGGCAAGGTAGTTGACACCCTCGGCAACATCCACCGTAACCACATACTCGCCTGCATTAATCGGTACGGCATCGCTGCCGTTGTACTTAACGGTAATCGTCGTACCCAAGCCGATTAGGTTCTCTTTGGCGGTAACGGCTACGGGGTGCGGAGCCTCGTCGTACGCTACCGCTGTAGTATCGTAATCCAAGAGGTCAGCAAGCACGGGGGCTTTGAGAATGGTAAGCGTATCGGGCAGCTCCAGCGCGGTGAGCGCATAATCGTCATTCTCCTCCACCTCTACCTTGATAACGTACCGGCCGGCGCTGACGGGCGCTGCTGCATTGTTGTTGTACAAAACGGAAATTTCTCCCAACTCAACATCCTGCTTTGCCGTAACAGCTATCGTGTGCGGGTTGCCATCGTAGGTAGCATCGGCAACGGCGTACTCCAGCTCGGCAAGCGTAACCGGCAACTTGTCAATTACAACTTCGGTGATTATTAGCGTACCCAAGCGGAGGTCGGCTGCGGCAAGGTAGTTGATGCCCTCGGCAACATCCACCGTAACCACATACTCGCCTGCATTAACCGGCACGGCTTCGCTGCCGTTGTACTTAACGGTAATCGTCGTACCCAAACCGATTAGGTTCTCTTTGGCGGTAACGGCTACGGGGTGCGGAGCCTCGTCGTACTCTATCGCTGTAGTATCGTAAGCCAAGAGGTCAGCAAGCACGGGGGCTTTGAGAATGGTAAGCGTATCGGGCAGCTCCAGCTCGGTAAGCGCATAATCGTTGCTCTCCGCCACCCCTACCTTGATAACGTACCTGCCGGCGCTGACGGGCGCTGCGGCATTGTCGTTGTACAAAACGGAAATTTCTCCAAGCGTAACGCCCTGCGTTGCCGTAACAGCTATCGTGTGCGGGTTGCCATCGTAGGTAACGTCGGCAACGGCGTAGTCCAGCTCGTTAGACGTAACCAGCAATTTGGTGCTAATCACAAAATCACCCAGCTCAATATCTTCTATGGTTGCGCTGAAGTTATCGCCCTCGGCAACGCTTACCGTTACGGTGTATGTATTCTCTGCAGAAGGCGCGGTTGTGCTACCGTTGTATTTAACGGTAACCACGCCCAAACCCGTGTAGGGGGCAATAGGCGTAACGCCGACTTCATGCGGATCGCCGTCGTACTGTATGCTCTTTGGGGTGTAGCTCAAGTGATCCGCCGTAAGCACAGCCTTGCTTACCTCAAAGCTGTCGGGCAGCTCTACAGTGCCTGCAAGGTAGTTACTACCTTCGCTCAAGCTCAGCGTAACGCCATACTTGCCGGCGTCGACGGGTTCATCTCCGCTATCGTTGTACAGCACCGAGATAGCGCCCAAACCACGGACACCCGCATTAACGTTCACCTTCACAGGCTGCGGAGCGCCGCTATAGGTAGCCGACACGGGCGCAACGCTAAAGCTGTCGGCGCTAATTATGGCGGCTTTGTCAATGAGCAGCGTACCCAAGCGGAGGTCGGCAGCGGCAAGGTAGTTGCTGCCCGCGTCAATATCCACCGTCACCAAATACTCACCTGCGTCAACCGGCACGTCAACCGGCACGTTTTCCTTATCGTTGTACTTAACGGTAATCGTCGTACCCAAACCGATTACGGCAGATTTGGCAGCTACGGCTACGGGGTGCAGCGCGCCGTCGTAGGTTACCGCTGTAGTGTCGTAATCCAAGAGGTCGGCAAGCACGGGGGCTTCGACGATGGAGAAGCTGCCCAGCACAAACGTTTCCGCCATAAAATCTTCGCCCTGCGCCACCTCAAGGGTAACGGCGTAGCTGCCTGCATTCACGGGAACGTCCTCGCTCGCGTTGTACTTCACGACAACGGCGCCTATGCCTGCGGCAACGCCCGCCTTATGCGTAACCGCCACCGGACGCTCTGCGCCGTCGTAGGTAATATCGCCATCCGGCAAGGCATACTCAAAGCTATCCACCACCAGCACATCCCGCGTAGTGAAGCTGAGCGAAGAATACGAGGCGGAGGAGTATCCCTTTTCATCTACTGCCCAAATCTCGAACGAGTAGGCGGTAGCCGGCTCCAACTCATCAAGCGCGTAGAGGCTGTCGGCAGCAAGCTCCCGCTCCTGCAGGGACAGCAAGCCGTTGGCCTCCCTCAAACGCACCGCATGTATAGCGTAGGTAGCGGCATCCTCGTTGGCAGCAATCTTGAGCGTGGCGGAGGTATTAGCCCTGTCGAGCGCCTCCGCCGAAGCTACGGCGGGGTAAACCGCCGGGTGCGACACGATAAGCGCGCAGCTTGCGCCAACGGTGTAGGTTTGCATGGGGTCGATGTAGCAGTTGTTATAAGTAGCTCCGCCTTCGTTTTGGGCAGTCCACACAAAGGTAGGGTTGGGGCCAATGCTCACCACATCACCCTCCTGTAGGGGAGCGCTGAACGTAAGCGTAATTTCATTTCCGCTATACGTACGGTCACTTAAGGTTACCCCTGCGCGGCTCACCGACACTTTGTCTTCCGGTATTGAGTTGGCGTTCCATGTAGCAGCATCGCCGTACAGCGGCGACAGCGCAAACGACAGCTTATTATCATCAACCTGACTTACAGAGAGGTAAGTTGGGAAGTACCCAGATTCGCCCCAGAAGCTAAGCACCTTGTTGCAGTATTCCGAAAATCCGATAGCGTTCACCGTAATTTCTTTGGCAAACGCCAGCCCGCCGCCGGTAATGCTCACAACGCCACCCGCCGATGAGCCTTCCTCCCAGCGCACCTCCACCGGCGTGGCGGGTACGCTGCCATTGCCGAGCGGATAAATGATACTGGGGTGTACGCTCAAACCCTGCGGAGCAACGACCGCAAGGGGTGCAGTGAGGTTGACGGCGGAAAGCGTAAATGTCCTCACGCCGGCATCGGGCGAAAATGTGAGCGCCTTTTTATCCGTAACGACGGCAGGGGCATAATCGCAATCGCTGCCGTAGAGGTAATCGCCGTAGGCCCCAAAGTTGATGTCAGGCCACAGCCCAAGCGGTGCATCCAGGTCGTTGATGGCCTTGCCCGTGCGGTACTCTACAATGCCGTTGTAGGTGATTTTGTCGCCTGCGCGGAGGGGGATTTTCGGGGTGAAAATTACCTCCGTTTTTTCGTTGTCGGTAGCCACCGTAAACCACTCTGCATTGCCTTGCCCGTTCACCTTCAAGGCAGCGAGCGACATTCCGTTGTTGCGGAAGTAGGTATCAAAGTTGCCTTCGTCCGGCGTAATTTTTACGATAATGTTACCGTCACGCGTTTCCCACGAGAATACAGCGCGGTCGTTGTCGCCGTAATCTGCCGGCGCAGGGTCTAAGGCAAAGCCGCAAAACAGCGACGCGCCTACCGTTGGCGGCGTGTAGTCCTCATTCTCCAGCGTCCACGAAAACCTTGCCGACTGTTCGGAGTTGAGGTAGAGCACCTGGTCACCTATTGCCTGCACCGTAACCGTATATTCGCCCGGTGTGCCGAAGTCAATACTGCTGTTGGAAGCTATATCGCCGACGGAGTAGTCCACCAGCTCCGTCGATCCGCGATACACCTTCAGCGCATAGCGTTCGGCATGTTCAATCGAAGCAAAGGTAATTACACCGTTGCCGTCAACATCGGTAACCACCGGTGTCTCAAGCATCGCAGCCTGCGGGCAGCGGCTGCCGTAGATGTATGGACCCAAGCCCGTAAAGTTGATGGTAGGGTAAAGGCTGCCTTTCTTGCCCGTGAGGTACTCCACCATGCCGTTGTAGCCGATGATATCGCCCGGCAGAAGCTCTACGCCGGATTTTGGCGTGAGGGTAATTTCCGTTTTTCCGGTGTTGATGGTGCGCGTAAACCAGCTGCCGCTCCACCCGTTTACGGTAAACGCTTCGGTCGTTCCATCATTCCTGAATGCAGTAGGGGCGTAACTCTCGTCAACAGGCGCAATCCTGATAATGATGTTCCCGTCTATGGTTTCCCACGTAAATAGTGCTTTCTCATCGTCGTTGCCGCCGTTGTAGAGGAAGTTGCAAAATACGGTTTCGCCCGGATCCACCGAAGACACATTGCCATCAACAAACCAATTACACCTCGCCGAAGCGCCGGAGTTCAGGTAGTCCGACGAAGTAGAGAGCGACTGCACGGTGAGGGTATAGGTGCCAGGACGGTCAAAACCAATGGTAGCGCCGCTGCTCACCTCTTGGACGTGCACCGGCAGCGCAGAACTACCACGGTACACCACCAACTCATGGCTGGTCGCGTGATCATCGCCGATAAAGGTCAACTTGCCGTCGCCATCGACGGCAACGTTGGTGGGCGTCGAAAGCTGCGACACGCCGGGCGGCAGGCAGGTTTTGCCAAACGTATGCGTAAACGAAAGGGTTGGCCACAAATTCTGCAACGCAAACCCTCCTTCGGGCGCCTCGGCAGTTTTGTACTCAACCGTTGCGCTGTACGTGAGCACATCGTTCTCCACCAGCGCCTCGCTCGGTGTGAAAATGATGGCAGTTTGGGCGGCATCGGTAAACGCGCCAGTAAAGGTTACACCGGGTTTGCCTGTAACTTTTAGGTTGGTGGCGGCCATTCCCGCGACGCCGCGAAAAGATGTGGTGGTATTGCCTTCCAAGCCGGCAATGGTAACGCGCACCTTGCCGTCCGGCTCGGTATGCCACGAGAAGATGGCCGCGCTCCGGTCGTCGCCGGAGCAGTCGTTACCCTTCGGCGGGATAATTTTGGTAAGGCAAAATTCCGATGCAGGAGGCGGCGTTGCTACCGCGCTTATGCTTACATCGTCAATGCCCAGCGCCTGCGCTCCATGAGCTGTTCCGCTGGAGGCGTTCATAGAATAATTCCATGCCAAATATATGCTGCCGTCTGCCTCAATTCTCTGGTTTAAGGTTGCCTTCACCAGTCCGGTTTTCCCCGGAGCACTAGCGTAACCATCGAGTCCATCATCTGCCCCAAAAACCGTCTTGAAGTTATCACCTGCCGACGTCCAATCTACGCCATCGGCAGAGTAGTACAGCTGTATCCTAAAGCCGTTGGCGTTGTTACCCTTCCTGTACTTCTCCACACTGTACTCAATGCTCAGGCTTTCAATGGCAGCATTTCCCGTATTCTCCAACTTTAGGTAGATGTTTACGCTTTGCGTTTTTCCGGACTCATCTACCGATAGGCCGCCTATAGCGCGGTCGAGAGCCAAAGCGGGGTCACCTGCGCCAAAGTTGTACAAACCGTTTGTAGCAAAGTTGGTCATGTCATTTCCGCCATGATACTCCGTCTGCGTTGCAGCCGTCGTCTCATAGTTAGCGGAAGGCGCAGGTGTTGGGTCTGTGCCCGGGAGCTTTTCCATTCTCCATCCGTCGGGCAAGGTGGCAACAGCCGTTGTACCTATTCCGTCAAAATTTTGCGTGTAGGGCTCGGTAGTGGTAATTGCATTTGCTTTTGTTTGCGCCCCTGCCTCAAACGCTGCAAGCGCAAGGCAGAGTAGCAGTAAAGTTTGGTAAATCTTTCTCATGGTAAACAAATTTATTAGTGGTTTTACAAAAAAAAAAATTAATTCCTCAATCATCCTTCGCTCGGTTCAAAATTGCGTAGCGAAGACAGCAGCCATGTGTCGTCTTTGCATCCCAGCGGGATGCGTCGCTCGGTAGAAAAAACATGCCGTGACATCTCTCCGCATCCCGTCAGGGATGCATCCCTAACGGGATGCGCAACAGCTACGTGCGATGCGCCGGCTACCGAGCGACGCAATCCTGACGGATTGCCGAATACACATCGCGTTCAACATATTGCTTGCCGCTGAGACCTCACCCCCGGCCCCTCTCCAAAGGAGGCTGTGTGAAAAAGGTGGTCGCCTGCAAATAGCTCTGAAAGAGCTACATCATTAGCACAGGGCAACGCCCTGTGTGGGGGAACGCACCCCTCGCCGTTAAGCCCCAACGGGGCGTAATATATTTCATGCCATTTGATTACGCCCTTTCAGGGCTTAACGACATGTGGTGGCCTCCTGTTCGTAGGGCGTTGCCCTACGCTACTGATGTCGGGCTTTCAGCCCTTGTCAACATTGACCTCAGCAAACCGTCGCCTTTTTCACACAGCCTCCAAAGGAGAGGGGAGCAGCGCCGCAGCAGCTACCCTCGTGTCCCAACTCCCCTCTCCTTCGGAGAGGGGCCGGGGGTGAGGTCTCTTACATCAGGCTCCCCCATTCAAAATTCAAAATTCAAAATTCAGAATTCAAAATTTCTTTCCCCTCATTCAAAATTCAAAATTACCTCACAAACTTCCACCAGTTGAGCGATATCATTCCCCGGCTCGGCACAAACCTTACGGTGTGCTGCCCGCTGCCGAAGCTCACCGGCGAGGCGTAGGTAAGGGTTTGCCACGTGGTGTAGCCGCCTGTTGCGGGGAGGGTGATTTTTCCCACCTGCGTGTCGCCCAAGTAAACGCTGCACTCCGCGTTCGACGAGGCGGCGTAGCGAATAATCAGGCTGTAGCTGCCGCTGCCGGGCACGGCAATTTGGTACTCTAACCACTTGGGGGTGGCAAAGTTCATCACCTCCAGCACGCCCGACGTGTCGGTGCTTACCCGCAGCTGCGCACCCGCAATCCACTCCGTTGTGCCCACCGCCTCGCTCATGTTGGTGTTGCTGTACAGCGCGGCGGGTATCTCCTCGTCCGGCCGGTAGAACTTTGTCTTGTCCAGCATGGAGATGTTGAAGTACAGGGTGCCCAAGTCCGTAAGCTCGCCGTTGCTGTTGCCCGTAGGCCGAAGGGCGTAGTGCGGGTTTGCGCTAACCGAGCCGTCGTACTTAAACCATGCGTAGCGCTCCACGAGCGGGTCGGCCTCAAAGTAGTTGATTACGTCGCACATGTAGGCGCGCTGCTGCTCGGCGGACACGTCGCCCTCCCACGCGCAAAATTCCGTCATCCACACAGGCTTGCCGTACTTGCGAAATCTCTCCACAAACCCCTTCACCGCGCCGGGCGTATTCATGTAGCAGTGCAGCGCCAGGGCGTCCACGTCGTCAACCGATACGCCCGGGATCGCAAAAAACTCGTCGAGCCACTTCACGGGGTCGCTGTAGCCTGCCAGCGTACCGTAGTTCATGGCCGGCGCTACTATTTTCATGTTCAGCTCCTTTGCCAGCGCCAGCACCTTAGGCCACTTCACGGCCGCGGCGGCGGGCGTCATGTTGGCCTGGTCGGTAAGGTTAGGCTCGTTGAAGGCAAGGATGTACTCGCACTCGGGGTGCGCCGCCTTGTAGCTGCGCACGCTCTGCTCGGCGCGGCTGTCCACATCGCTCCACAGCATGGGGAAGTAGCCCACCTCGCCCGCCACCGCCCACTGCTCAAGGGAGGCGTTGTAGGACGAGCCCCAGTTGTAAAACCACGCAACGCGGTTTTGCATAGCCTTGAAGTCGAGCTTATAGAGCACGTTTGCCCCCACGCCGCGCTTGCCCGAGTGGAATACGGAAGCCGCCGCCGCATCGTCGGCTTCCTTCTCTCCCTTCTCGCAGCCCAGCGCCGCCACCGCAGCGCATAGCGCTATTTTCAAAAATCGGTACCTCATCGCTTGCTCGCCTATTTTTTGTAGAAAAACATGGCGTCGAGGTTGAGCTCGTGCCCTGGGGTGCCGGGGTTGTTGCCAAACGTCAGGAAGTAGTAGTCATGCGCCGTCATGGGGCCTGTCCACGTCCACTTCGATCCGTTGGCCTTTTTCAGATCCGCTATGGGGATGTCAAAGGAGTGCCACGAGCCGTCGTGATCGTAGTCTGCGCTCCACACGGCGTCGCCTTTGCTGGTGGAAGGTCCCAGGTAAACAGGATATTGCCCCACCGTAGAAGGGCTTGGTTCACTTGTTTCGTCGAAGAACGTAAGCGTTATACCTGCATCCGGCTGGTTTGTCGGGCTTTTTACGGCAACGTGAAAGTAGTAGTCGCCGGGGTTTGTCGATATATCGCTGAAATCCGGGGCTTTTTTGTCCTTGTAAGTAGTATTGCTTACATTGTAGAGCGAATCTCCCTTTACAGGCAGGGCAAAAAACCCGCCGCCGGCCCAGTTTAAAGAACCAACCACCATCGCAAACCATCCATCAATTTCGCCGTAGGAGTTGGGGCCTTGTGTCGAGCCGGCTGCGTAGGAATCTCCCGTCTCCGGCCAAACATCTACCTGCCGCGTGGTGAGGTTGTTGGGAGCAGGGTATCCGTCGCCGTCGGGGCCAAGGTAGGCAACCTCCCTGTCGGCAATTTTTGCCCTCGACACAGCGTCCATCACAAGCACGTAGTAGTTGGAGCCTTTGAGGCTGGCGGTATCAACGTTGACGACAAACGTCGAGGTGTCGTCGTCGCCCCACGGGTCTGTGCCGTTATTATCGTCCGTCGTACCGGCGTCGTCTTTGCCGCCGCACGAGGCAAAAGCGACAGTACAGGCCACGGCTGCTGCAGCCGTAAACCGAAAAAATTTTGTTGTTCGCATTGTTGTTGTTGTTTGAATTTTTGTTCGCATTGTTTTTTTGAAATTTAAAGGATTAAACATTTTCTAACTTCTATCTTTGGTTCTAATTTTAGCAGCGTCTCAAGCAAGCTGCTAAAATTATAAGGTAACTTGCAAATCTTATAGAGACCTCACCCCCGGCTCCTCTCCAAAGGAGAGGGGAGCAGCGCCGTAGCAGCTACCCTCGTGTACCGGCTCCCCTCTCCTTTGGAGGCTGTGTGAAAAAGGTGGTCGCCTGTCGCTCTTAACGCCGGAGGCGTTGCCCTTGCATAACCCCCAGCTTTAGCTGGGGGTGAGGTCGGTGTCTCTGCCTCTCAACCCCGTAGGGGTTGCCCCATGTGCCGTGTATGTTTTCCCCTCCGGATTTACGGGCAACCCCTACAGGGTTGTCCGCAGCACCCTCATCTTCGCACCCCCCAGATAAATCTGGGGGTTATTTACGGGCAACGCCTCCGGCGTTGGGAGCAGGCGACCCTCTTTTCACACAGCCGCTACTTCCACTTTTCGTTTTGCTCCAGCCCCGACAAGTCCAGCTCGTACTGCGGGAGCGGAAAATACTCGCTTTTGCCCTCCGTAAAATCGTTCATGGCGGCCTGCACTTCGGGCGTTTCGCGGGATTTGTAGGCGTTCATGGTTGCCGCAGCAATGCCCCAGCGCACGAGGTCAAACCAGCGGTGGCTCTCCAGCGCCAGCTCCACGCGACGCTCGTGGCGGATAGCCTCGCGCAGGCCGTTCGGGTCATCGGTGTAGGCGCTACCCGTTTTGCGGTTTGCGTAATTCGGAAAATCGGGCAGCTGCGTAGCGGGGTCGGTGCACTCGGTACGCCGCTGGGCGCGTAGCTCATTTAGCGTATTCCTTGCGGTGGCAAAATCGCCGGACTCGTTGCATGCCTCGGCGTACATCAGCAGCACATCGGCGTAGCGAATCAGCTTTATGTTGATGGGCGCGCGGGTGGCGTGTCCGTTCCACAAAGCGTTGAGGTCATCGTCCATTATCGCATACTTGCGCGTAAGGTAGGGGCTGCCTAAGTATATTTCTTCGGTGGGAGTGGACATCTGCGCGCTGCTCAGCGCCAAAATGGAGGCGCTGCGGCGGGCGTCGCCCTCCTCAAATTCATCGTACAAGTCCTGCGTAGGCTTGTTGAAGCCCCACCCGTCGGTGGTGCCGCCGCTGACGGTCTTGGGTACCTGGGACGAGCGCGAGCGGGTCAAGATGGTGGTAAACGTGCCGCGCGTACCCCCAAAATGCGGATTGAAGCTGCCGTAGTCGCTGCTGGGCTCCTCACCGTACTGCACCTCAAACACCGACTCGTTGCCGTTCTCGTGGTATATGCTGAAGTTGTCGGCGTACCTGTCCTCCAAAGAGTATTCGCCGCTTGCTATAATCGAATCGCCCCACAGCCGCGCCGCGGCGTAGTGCTCGCTGCTCCGCTGCGCGCAGTAGAGGTGCGCCTTGAGCAGCATGGCCTGCGCTGCGCCCTTGGTAGCCCTGCCCACATCGGCGGGATTTAGCTCCGAGGCGGCCCACAGCCCGGCGTTGGCGCTCTCCAAATCGCGGAATATTTGCGCGTAAATATCCTCAACGCTCGCCTTGGGCTGCCGCCACTTTTCCGACGTCTGAATGGTGAACGTTACTAACGGCATCTCGCCAAACACGCGCACCAGCCGGAAGTAGTAGAGCGCCCGCAAAAAGCTGGCCTCCGCCATGAGGCGCTTCTTGGTGCGGGCGTCCATTGCCGAATCGGGCGCCACGGCGGGCAGCTGCTCCAGCACAAAGTTGCACCGCGCAACGCCATGAAAATTCAGCTGGTACCAGTCGAGCAGAATAGGGTTGTTGTCGGAAACTTTAAAGTTGTCCAGCTCGTAAGCCGCCGCCATATCGCTAATGTTTTGCCCACCCTTCAGGGCGTCGTCGGAGGCCACATCGCCAATCCACCACTCGGGGCAGTAGGTAGCGCCATACTCCCACTGCAAGGGGACGTAGGCGGCATTGACCGCCTGCACGGCGGCATCGCCGCCTCCGGCAACAAAAAACTCCTCCAGCAGGGGCTTCGCAGGCTGCGGCTCGCTCAGCCAATCGTTGCAGGAGCAAATCGCCAAAGCCGCAACCAGCATGGCTGACATCCGTTTGACCGGAATATTTACGATATTTCTTATCGTGCTCTTCATTGTGAAAAAAAATTATATTAAATTTGGCTAAATCTTTTTTTTGAGGCGCTATGAAAATTTCATTTTGAGTTTTTCCCTCATTCCCTCATTGACCTTATTTTTCAACCATAATCCTTTCTGTCAATAAGGTAAATAATGTTGAATGTGTGTGTTACCATGTTTTCTTCTACTAAGGTTGCTATTAAAGACAAATAAGGTTTTTTACACGGACACTCTATTTACGCAGACACTCTCTATTTGTTCTGCAACCTGCAATTCTTCAAAAACCTTATTTCTACAAGGCTACCTTAGTAGCGCTAAGCATAACAACAAGCTCAAAAACCTTATTGACCTCATTTTTGTCTCCTAAAAATCCAAATTCACCCCAAACATCACCGTCCGCGCCTGCGGGTAGTTGCCGTAGTCCACGCCGCTGCCTACTTCGGGGTCGTAGCCCGTGTAGGAGGTGAAGGTGAGCAGGTTGTTGGCCGATACGTACACCCGCAGCCGCTCTACCTTTACCCGCTGCGTCCAGCTTTTCGGAACGGTATAGCCCAGCTGTATATTTTTGAGGCGCAGGTAGGCCCCGCTCTCAATAAAGCGGCTCGAGGTGTAAAAATTTATCCTGTTGCGCGGCTCGGGGATGTTACCGTTGTGGTTAGAGGCCGTCCACGCGTTGCGCATGTTTACGCTCATTACCGTTTCGTTGCCCGGTCCCTCCAGCTGCTCGCGCTGGGCGTTGTAGAGCTCGTTGCCGTAAACGCCCTGAAAAAACAGCTGCAAGTCAAAGCCCCTATAGTCCATGCTGGCGTTGAGGCCATACGTGAGCCACGGGAACGGGTTGCCCAAGTCCACGCGGTCGTCGTCGTTAATTTTGCCGTCGCCGTTCACGTCCCTGTACTTGGCGTCGCCCGCATGGTACGTATTTGCCTGGCTGTACAGGTAGCTCGCCGCTTCCTCGTCGGAGCGGTAAATGCCCAGATACTCGTAGCCGTAGTAGGTAAACAGCGGCAAGCCCTCATCGCTCACCACGCGGTCGCCGTACACGGGGTAGCCGCCGTTGAGCGCCACCAGCTTATTGCTGATGAAGCTCGCGTTGCCGCTCAGGTTGTAGCTCAATCCGCCAAAGCTGTTTTGGTGCTCCAGCAAAATCTCTACCCCCTCGTTGCGCACTGTCCCCACGTTGGCTTTGGGGCTAAACAGGTTGCCGGTGTAGGCGGGCGCCGAAATGAACAGAAACATCTCCTTCGTGTCGCGACGAAAAACGTCAACGCTGCCCGACAGCTTCTGCCGCAGCACGCTCCAGTCCACCGCAGCGTTCCACTGCTCGGTTACTTCCCACTTCCCGTTTTTGTTTACCCACGTGTTGATAGACGAGCCAAGCGCCTGCTGCTGCCCGTCGGACACGTAGCCGCCGGGCTGTATGCTCGGATTGCCCGCGCCGAGGATGTAGGACGCAAAGTACATCCCCGTGTTGACGGTTTGCACAAAATCGCTCGACCCCACGCTGCTCTGGTTGCCCAGCTGCCCCCACCCGAGGCGGAGCTTCAAATCGTCCAAAAAGGATACGCCCTCCATAAAGCTCTCCCTGCCGATGCGCCACCCAAGGGCGGCTGAGGGAAAGTAGCCCCAGCGGTTTTCGGGAAACTTGCTCGAGCCGTCGGCGCGGAAGTTCACCGTGAGCAGGTAGCGGTCGGAGTACGTGTAGTGCAGGCGGCTCAAAAGCGAAAGCATCCTCGTGCGGTCAACGCCGTCGCCTGCGGGGTTGGTGTTGTCGTCGGTGGTTTGCGACAGGTACCAGTTGCTCTCCACCGGATTGAGGATGGTGGAGCCGGAGTTGCCCAGATTGTAGTAGTTGTACTCCTCTGTGGTTTGCCCCGCCATCAGCGAAAAGGAGTGCTGCCCCAGGGTCTTGGCGTAGGTGGCTACGTTCTCCGCTATCAGCGTATAGTAGCGGGTCAGGCTGCTGCTCAAAAAATTCTTATCCCGCTTGTCGTAGCCCGAATATTCGTACTTTTCGCTGAACGAGCGGTTGCTCACAAGCGAAAAATCCATGCTTACCGCCGAGCGGATGGACAACCCCTCAACGGGCGTTAGCGTAAGGTGCACATCGCCCACAAAGCGGTCGGTGTAGTCCTGGGGGTGCGAGGTTTCTACCATCGAAAACGGGTTGGTAACGTTCTTAAAGTTAGACGCCGCTGCCGGCTGCCCTCCTATATCTCCACCCAGGCTGCTTAGCGTTCCGGCGGGGTAATGCGTTGGGTCCCACGGCGCCATTGCCAGCGCTGCCGTCAGCACAGAGGCGCCCGCGCTGCCGCTGTTGTTGGGCGCGTTGCGCGCGCCGGAGGTCATGTAGGTCATCGTTTCTCCTACGTTGAGCCACTTGCGTATCTGGTACGAGGTGTTGGCGCGCAGCGTCAGCCGCTTGTAGTACGAGCCAATAATGGTGCCTTCCTGGTCAAAGTAGCCCGCGCTCAGGGCGTACTTGCGCTTGCTGTCGCCGCCGCTAAACGAAATATTGTAGCTCTGAATCGGCGCGTTGGCCACAAACACTTCGTCCTGCCAGTCGGTTTCCTGCGCAGAGTAGTCAAAAGTGCCGGGTTGCGGCGCCGGATTGCCCCCCGACCAGTTATTGTAAATCACAGGGTAGTACGGAGAGGACGAGGGTAAGCGGTAGGCCGAGAGCCAGTAGCTAAACCCTCGTTCCCGAAACCAGTATTTTTCTTCGTTCACATCGTTAATCATCACCATTGCCCGGGCAAACTCTTTGCTGTCCATCACCTCCAGCTTGCGCCAGCGGCTTTGGAAGCCCACGTAGGAATCGAACGAAATTTTACCCTCGTTTTCTTTGCCTTTTTTCGTGGTGATAATAACCACCCCGTTTGCGCCGCGCGACCCGTAAATGGCCGCCGAGGAGGCGTCTTTCAAGATTTCGGTGCTCTCCACGTCGTTGGCGTTAAGAAACGAAATATCGCCCACTATAATGCCGTCTACCACGTAAATCGGGTCGCTGTTGTTGAGCGTTCCCGTGCCGCGTATCCGCACCGTTGCCGCCGCGCCGGGTTGCCCCGTGTTCGCGTTAACGGTTACGCCCGCTGCCCGGCCTTGCAGCGCCTGCGTAAGGTTCGAGGCCGGCGTTTTTTGCAGCGCGTCGGCCTTTACCGAAGCCACCGCGCCCGTCAGGTCGCTCTTTTTCATCACGCCGTACCCCACCACTACCACCTCGCCCAGCTCCTGGGTATCTTCGGCAAGCGTTACGTCAATGCGGCTGCGGCTGCCCACAAGCTCCTCCGCCGCTACCATCCCGATAAACGAAAACACCAGCACAGCGTCCGCCGGGGCTTGCAGGCTGTAGCCGCCGTCAACGCCTGTCGAAGCGCCTGTTGTTGTACCCTTTACCACCACGCTCGCCCCCACTACAGGCTTGCCGTCAACGTCCTTCACCGTGCCCGAAACGCTAAGCGCGCTCTGCGCGTACGCTGCAATGCAGGCGCAGGGCGTACAGAGCAAAAGCAGCAGGTATTTAAAGTGATGTTTAAATTTTTTCTTCACGAATAATTCTTTTTTGTGTAATTTTTGTGTAATTTTTGTGTAACTTTTGTGTAACTTTTGTGTAACTTTTCTTACGCTCAACCGAAATTTCACGTCGGCAAACTTAAAAGATAAATGCTCGCTTTGCGCCACCCCAAAGCCAAAAAGTAGAATGTTAAATCGTTTACTATTTTCATTATCAAATATTTAATGTCGCACAAATACTCCCAAATAGTAGACAGGCAGTGGATAGCTAAAGCTCTTTTCTGCCTATTTTCATCACGTTTTGCTCAAAATCGTCGCGCGAAATAGCCCTGTTTCGGATTTGGGTGCGGTAGTTGTAAACCGTGCTGGACGAGTAGCGCAAAAAGCTCGCAATCTTCATGCTGTCGCAAATGCCGAGCCGTATCAGCGCAAAGATGCGCAGCTCGGTGCTCAGCGCTTCGCCCTGCTTAGGCGCAAATTGCTTGTCGGGCGCAAGCAGGGTGTTGAATTCTTCTACAAAGCAGGGGTAAAGGTGCAGGAAAATGCTATCGAAAGTTTCGTAGAACTTTTTGCGCTCCTCGTCAACTATCGTGTTGTACCGCAGCATTCTCGCAAGCTCGTCGTAGCGGTGCGCGATTGCCTTACGGTTGAGCGCCTTGCGGTAATCTTCCCACTTGTCGATGTAAGCGGAGCACATGTCAAAAAACTGCGCAATGTACTCCTCCTTCACGCGGTTGGCCTCCTGCAGGCGGGCGTTGAGCTTTTGCAGCTCGTCGTTGGCGCGGAGCATGCTTTGGTTCATTTGCCGCATGGTAACGTTGGTATCGTACAGCTTTCTGCGAATACGGGAAACCCTGTACACCTGCCTCACCACGTACGCCACTACCGCCAGCAGCACTATCGACAGGAGGCTAATAACCAGCAGGTAGCGCTGAAGTACGCTCCGCCGCTTCAGCTCTTTTTCCATGTAGGCGTTATTGATAATGGTGTGCGCCGCCGATAAGTCGGTAACGCGAAAGCGCACGTTGCAAAACGCCATATCGCAGATGGCTGCCTGCATAAGCCGGTACGCCCGGTCAATATCGTCGCACTTGTAGAGCGCCAGCGCAAGGGTATGCAGCGAGGCGTTGTCCTTTACGGAATTTCTGACGTCGGCAAGGGCAGAGCGGGCAAGGTATTTTTGCTGTAGCGCCGGCTGCTGCTTAATGCCGTAGAGGTTGCCCAGCATAAAGGCGGCGAGCGCGTAGTCGCTGTGCTCGGGGTGCAGCGAGTCGAACAGCCGCAGCAGGTAAAATTCGGCAGAGTCAATGGCCTGCGAGGCATGCGCAACCAAAATATCCATGTCCTTTTGAAAAATCATCCGCTCGGCGTAAACTATCTTGTACTGCACCGAATTTTCGTCGAGTACCGTCTGCAGCGAATCGCGGTAAACGGCGCTCTGCTCAAAGGCCTCCGCGCGCCCGTTGCTCTGCGCGTAGTGCCCGTAAAAGTGGCGGAACGCGCTGTAGTAAAGCGGCAGCAAATGCTCGGGCAGCTTGCTCTTGCCAACGCTGCGCAAAATATTCTCCGCCTCGATGTACATTCCTGTCGTGGAGTACAGCAGCGAAAGGTGCAGGCGGGTTTCGTAGAGCCAGCCGGATTTGCCCGCGGCGGCGGCAAGCTTCAGATTTTGCTTGGCGTAAAAAATGGCGCTGTCTATAATATACTTCGTGTACGCCTCCGCCAGCCCGCGATTGATTTCGTACTCCTGATACGGTTGCAGGTTGGGGGTAAGCAGCATTTGCTTTGTGGCGTGCAGCGCACGCTCCTTTTGCGCGTCGTACGCAGCTTTGCTTTCAATTTCTTTGCTTATCTGATCCAGCAGCGAATCAAGCTGGCTATCGGCCAGCGCAGGCGCTACAGGCGACAGCAGGCATACGGCTAAGATGATTTTTTTTATTTGCATGTTACAAATTTTTTTTTGCGCGGGTTGGTTCATTTTCTGACTTTTCCCAAACACGAAAGGGTAGCCACAGCAGAGCAAGCGGCGCAAAGGGTAAGAGAAAGAATGAAAGGGGAAAATAATGCAAAAAACGAGCAAAAAAACGAACAAAATATACTGCGGCTGCTGCACATTTTGCTCGGAACATTTGCAGGTTTGAAAAAAAATTGCTATCTTGCTGAGTTGTGTGTGTGTGTGTGTGTGTGTGTGTGTGTGTGTGTGTGTGTGTGTGTGTGTGTGTGTGTGTGTGTGTGTGTGTGTGTGTGTGTGTGTGTGTTTGTGTGTGTGTGTGTGTGTGTGTGT
>JAISAC010000006.1 GCA_031266935.1 Prevotellaceae bacterium | reverse complement strand
AGGTAGCGTCTGTAGAAATGCTGCCGCAGGAGTTCACGTACTACCAGAAAGACAAAAAGGACAAGGAGGCAGGCGCGGAGGAGGAGACTCAGCTGACCATTTTTCGCCTTGACTTCATGGCGACCGTTGTCACGGCTACCGGTGAGCAAAGTAAGGTGCTGATAGAGGTGCAAAAAGCCCACGACGAGGTTGACCTGATGCGGTTTCGCAGCTACCTGGGGGAGCAGTACAAAAAACCGGAGAGCGAGGAAAAAGTAGCGCTTCCCATCACCACCATCTACATTTTGGGGTCTAAACTGCCGGATGTTCCGACGGCTTGCGTGAAGGTAGGTCGGGTGTACGAGGATAGGGTCAACAACGTACTGCTAAAGGCGCGAAGCCCCTTTATTGAGAAGCTCACGCACGACTGCTACGTAGTGCAGGTTAGGCGGGTAACCGAGCGCTACCAAACTCGGTTGGACAAGCTGCTAAGCATATTTGAGCAAGCTAACTTTGTGGGAGATACCGAAGCGGTGAAGGAGTACCGGCATGATCCGGACGACGCTGATGTGAAAGCGATAACCGACATTCTGCACCACATAGGTACGGATTCCGCCGAGCGGAAAGCGTTGGACATCGAGGTTGAAGCCAACCGAACGATTGAAGCGTATCTTGGAAAAAAGTACAAAGCTCAGCGTACCACCATTTTGGAGCAGGGAAAAGCCCTTGTCGAAAAGGACGAAGCCCTTGCCGCTGAGCGCAAAGCCTTTGCCGCTGAGCGCAAAGCCCATGCTGAAAAGGACGAAGCCCTTGCCGCTGAGCGCAAAGCTCATGCTGAAAAGGACGAAGCCCTTGCCGAAAAGGACGAAGCCCTTGCTGCTGAGCGCAAAACCCATGCCGCTGAGATGGCAAAATTGTTAGAGCGCATTTCCCAGCTGGAGCAAAAGCAGTAGCGTCTGTTTATCGTATATTTTTTTAAGCAAGCGAGTTAACTGCGATAAAAACCAACGTAATTTTTATCGTTATAAAAAATTATTATTCCTGCTTTTTGCCGCACCTCTTTTGTTTTTTGTCTTGTTTTTGGTCTTGTTTTTTGCATCGTGCAGCTTTTACCCTACAATGATGACCAAAGCGTATGTTATCGTTTGAGCCATGAAAAAATTAAATTTATTTTTGCTGCTGCTTACCGCCAACCTTTGCGCCGCGCAGGAGATACAGCCCGAGTGGAGCGCCGCCTTTTTTTCCTTTGCCGACAACCGCGAGTACAAGCCGGAGCAGCGCCAAATACCGCAAAGCATCCTTGGCGCGTGGCTTGCTCCCGAAGTCGGCTTGCGGCTTGACAGCGTCCACCACCTGCACGCAGGCGTTGGGCTGCAGCGCTACTTTGGCAGCCCCGATAAAGGCGTAGATCAGGTGGAGTACATTGCCTACTACCGCTACCGCAGCAAGCCTTTTGAGCTGTACGTGGGCGCCTTCCCTGCGCGCCACCTGCTTGCCGACTACCCTAACGCCCTCTTTTACGATTCCATTACCGACCTGCGGCTGAACTCCGCCAACATATTCTGGAGAATATTCGGCAACCGGTGGCATGCGGATATTTGGTTAGACTGGGCAGGCCACCAGACCGAAGCGCAGCGCGAGGCTTTTTTGGTGGGCGTTGCCGGAAGGTATCAGCTCAAAGGGGCGTATGCCGCCGTGCAAAGCTACATGCACCACTTTGCCGTTGCCGCCGGTAGCCTCGGCAGCGCGCAGCACATTGTGGACAACGGCATGGCGCGCCCCTGCCTGGGGGTTAGCCTGCCCGCCG
Organism: Prevotellaceae bacterium; assembly: GCA_031266935.1. Lineage (GTDB taxonomy): Bacteria > Bacteroidota > Bacteroidia > Bacteroidales > UBA932 > JAITMY01. The sequence goes on along the minus strand of JAISAC010000006.1, from coordinate 9,522 downwards.
GCTTTCTGCTGGATTCGCTCAACATCAACGCCGGACTGCTGGCATCGTACTCGCGCGAGCGCGGCGTTGACGAGCGCTACCGGTTTTCCACGGGGTTTATTAGCGAGGTGATGGTCGAAAAATTCGGAGTTGGCCTGAAAAACACCCTCTACGTTGGCAAAGACCAGCTGCCGCTCTACGAACAGTACGGCGCCGAGCACCTCTACTGGGGAGACCCTTTTTACCGGAATACGTTCTACAACCGGAGCGATTTCTACGTGCTGTTTTTCGATACCCTCTGGGTGCAGGCGCGCTTCACGTGGTCGATGCACGCTGCCGCGGGCTTGCTCTCCCACCAGCAAACCTTCACCCTCAACGTTAACCTCAACAGCCGGCAAAAAGCCAACGCCAGCCGGCACAACCGGCGAACGATTGCGCAGCTCGTAAGGAGGTAGCGCAGCCGCATAAGAAACTTTGCTAATACGCAAAATGTTTTGCTATCTTTGCAGGCGCTGCTCCATCGTCGGCGGGCGATGCCTGTAGATTGCATGGTGATTTAATTGTTAAACTGCTAAAATAAAAAAGAAGCTATGTTTTATGTAATGGTTGCGGTGTTTGTGCTGGGCTACGTAATGATTGCCCTTGAGCACCCGCTGCGCGTGAACAAATCGGCCTCGGCGCTGCTGCTGGGCGTAATCATGTGGACGCTCTTTGCGCTGTGCAACCCGCTGGCGCTGCCGGAATACTCCCCCGCGCAGACATACCTGGAGGCCAATGCGGGGAGTTCTTTTATCGAATGGGTTACGCACGTAGCCTTGGTGCACCACCTGGGCGAGATTGCCGAAATTCTTTTTTTCCTGCTTGGCGCCATGACCATCGTAGAGCTGGTGGACTGCCACGGTGGATTTAGCATTATTACCGACCGGATTAAGGCCACGCGCAAGGTATCGCTGCTGTGGGTTATCTCCATCATAACGTTCTTTATGTCGGCAGTGCTGGACAACCTGACCACCGCCATCGTCATGGTAGCCCTGCTCCGCAAGCTGATTGGCGACCGGAAAGACCGGTGGATATTTGGCGGGATGATTATCATTGCCGCTAACGCCGGCGGGGCGTGGTCGCCCATTGGAGACGTTACCACCATCATGCTGTGGATTGGCGGCAAAATTAGCGCGGTGAGCATCATGCAGGCGGTCTTTTTGCCGAGCTTAGCTTCGCTTATTGTCCCGCTGGGAATTCTTTCCTTTACGGTGAAAGGCGAAGCAGCCCGCCCCGAAAAGAACGACGAGCATCGGCGCGTTGAGCTCAAAGCGTGGGAGCGCAACCTGGTATTTTTCATGGGCATTGGGCTGCTGCTTTTCGTACCCGTTTTCAAGACCATAACCCACCTGCCGCCCTACCTTGGCGTACTTGGCGGGCTGAGCCTCCTGTGGATTGCTACCGAGGTGATGAACATTCGCCGTCCGGAGTCGGACGCCGGGCGGCTGTCGGTGGCGGCCATGCTGCACCGGATAGATGTGCCGAGCATCCTGTTCTTTCTGGGTATTCTGGTGGCGGTGGCGGCCATGCAAACCTGCGGACAGCTCATGGCGCTGTCAATGGGGCTGGATACCATTCCGCTTCAGGAGCCGGGCAAGTACTACCTGATTACCGTTATCATGGGCATGCTCTCGTCGGTAATCGACAACGTCCCGCTGGTTGCCGGCGCTATGGGGATGTACAGCTTCCCGATAGACCACTATTTTTGGGAGTTCACCGCGTACGCAGCGGGCGTCGGCGGAAGCATCCTCATCATTGGATCGGCTGCCGGCGTGGCGGTAATGGGAATGGAAAAAATAGATTTCATCTGGTACCTCAAGCGCATTTCTCTGCTGGCGCTGGCGGGCTACCTTGCGGGATGCGGCGTGTTTATGCTGGAGCAGATGCTGAGGTAAAACAATTTTGCCGCAAAGGCTAAATCTTTTTTTGAGGTGCTACGGCAAGGCAAACGCACGAAATTTAAAGTTAGGTTTTGGGAGCGCTCGTGAGTGTTTGCGCCGTCCCGTAGGAACGGAATGTTGGTAGATGCCTGATAATAAAAAAAGCCGGCAAGAAAAAAAATTTCCTGCCGACTTCTTTCACCAAACAGTACTATTCAGGCTACTCCGGCTATTGCTGCTGGAAGCTGTGAGGGCCTGTCCAAACAAAAGGCGAGAGTAGCGTACCCCAGCGGCCATACAGCGTGTGCCCGTTGGAGGTGAGGTCTCTGAACGTTTTGTCGGCTTCACTGTACGATGCCCTGTCCAACGGCCAGTATCCTTCCAAATCTGCGCTTTGGGGGTCAACAGAGCGGTTCTTGTTGGCGCTTATCTCTTCGGCTGTCAGCGCCTTTGTCCACAGGCGAACTTCGCTCAGGTACATGGAGTCATTGGTTCTTTGGTGGCTGCCAACCAGCGAGAACATCCCGATTTCCCATTCCGTACCCGGCTCGGCTGCAGCGTCGGTCAGGTACTCTGTTCCGTTTTTGTAAAGCGTGGCAACGCCGTCGGCTCCGGTATATACCACAGCCCAGTGATTCCACTCGCTCGCAATGAGGTCGTAGTCGCCGGTGAGGTTCACGCTGCCGGTTGCACCTACCTTCCAGTTTACGTAGCAGCGCCGCCCGTTGACTGCCCTCGCATCACTCTGCGGAAGCTGATTAGCATCCCCAAAGCGGAAGAAACATTCGTAGTTGGTCCATGCTGCGTCGTACATGTTGAGGATTTGGAAGTTTTGCGAATTGTAGTAGTCCAGCTTTGCCCAAAACTCCACGGTGTAATCGGTGGTTTTGATATCCCAAACGCTTTTTACGCTGTCGGTGCCTGCATACTGTCCGGGCATGGCGAACAGGACGTTGCCGGATTTTCCCATTCTGAAGTTAGGTACCGAAACTTTCGACAGCGGCAAGCCTAAAATGCGGCTGATCTTCGATTTTTCGCTGTCCACCGTGATGCTGGCATCCGTCGAGGATATAGCAATCGCCAGGGCGTACTTCCGGTCGTTCACATCAAAATCGCTGACGTGAATTTTCTTGTCAACAGAGGTAGCGCCTTTTGCGATGGTTACCGTGGCGTCGCTTCCCAAGTCGGTCTTGTCAAGCGCCACTGCCTGATAGTAGCTGTCGGTAATGGCTGTAGGGTCTATCTTCACGCCTACTACCACATCTCTCTCCGCCGCAACGGGCAAGGCTACGGTAAGCGTTACGTCAATGCCGCCGCTTGCCGCCGGCGCGTCAACAACGCTGCTGATGTAAAGACCTTCAACCGCCGACGGCGCTGCAGGAGAGTCGTCATCATCACCACATGCGGGGGCAACCATTCCAAGAGCTGCCGCTGCCGCAAAGAATAAAAAATACTTTTTCATAATACAAATGGTTTAAAAGATTAAAAAAAATTTACTGCTGTTGCTGTTTGCGAGTATTGTAAATGCTGTATATATTGGCGATACCTTGAGGGAGAAATTTGTACTGTTTGGTAGTTCCCTGATAGTCCATTCCAATGCGATAGATGCCAAATCCGCCAATTTGCTGGTCAACGCCGTCGGCGGTGTGGATGTAGCTCGACATGTTCAGCACGCCGCCGCCTGTGGTGGCGTACGATTCAAAATCTTCGGTCAGGATGGTGCGGCTCACCACCTCCTCTTTGGTGATGCGGCCGGCGCTAATCCAGTCGCTCATATCTTCAATAACGCCCGAAACGCGCCCCTGCAAGTTGCCGCCGCCGTATGCCTGAAGCACAAAGTAATCGACGTAGTACGACAGCCAGTCTTTGTCCATGCGCCCGCGTATGCCGATTTCGCCGTCAATCAGGAAGAGCAGCGAGCGGGATACAGCCTTGCGACCGCCGCGGTCGCGGGCTGGGTCGGTAGCGCCCTCGCCAAACCAGTAGCTCAGCTCTTCAACAAAGAGCTTTCGCTGCGTCGGCGTTTGCCACAACGGGTTAGTGCCACCGCCACCTTGCGGTTCGTAGTCCCAGTCGTAGCCATCGTAGCCGTTTTCGATAACGAGGTCGTAAATGGCTTCGGCGTACTTTTTGATGGCAGGGCCTATTACGGCGATGTCGGCGCTGTTGCCGATGCTGTATATCGGGTCGGGCGTTTCGCCGGTGGGGGTTACATCGTCGCCGCACTTTTGCGAAAAGAGCGTTACCACCACTTTGGTACCTTTCACCTTTTGCATGTACTTCATTTCGGTTTTGCGAGTTGCCGTTAGCGGCCACTTAGGCTGTCCCCAGTTGGAGATGATGGTTAGCGAGTCGGGCAGGCTTCTCATGCTGGTTTTGCTGGTAGCTACTGTTCCCACCCAGTCGTCGAACCAGACGAAAGTTTGGGGCAAGCCTGCAGTGGCTTTCCACGCCCGCAGGCCGGCGTACTTGGCCACGCTGTCGGGGTGAGGTTCTTCTCCCTGCGGGATTGCCGGTACGGTATCCTGCGAGGTGGTGTCTTGACCGGAGGGATCTACCGGTTCTACCGGTTCAATGCCGGAGTCGTCCTTGCTGCACTGCCACACGAAAAATGCGGTACATGCAAGCATCGTTGAGATTTTCAAAATTTTTTTCATTGCTAATCAGGATTTAATGGTTAAAAAAAAGAGTATTGAGGGTTGAATTATTAGGTTACTGTTTTTTTGCCCACCACAAGTCGGTGCTTCCCTTGTCGTCGCCGCCCAGCAGGGCTACCGCCGCCTGCACGTTGGCGCTGTTCCGCTCGTACTCCGACTGAGGGAAAGGCAAGCGGCGCACCAGCCGGCTTGCGTACTGCTGTGGGTTATGGGGGCTGTTGTTAATCACGCCGATGTAGCCGTCGGAGCTCAGGTTGTCCTGCGCAGGGAGCAGCTGCGGGAATCCTGTACGGCGAAAGTCGCTCCACGCCTCCATCCCTATCGGATAGTTGGCAATCCACTTTTGGGTGATGATTTTTTCGAGGTTTGTGCCAACGCCATCGCCCCACTTTACGGAAACAGGCGCAATGGCCGTATTGTCGAGCTTGGTAAGCGTGTCTCCGGGGTCAGCGGTGTAGGCCGCCGGCGTTGCCTCGCTCGTCAGGTAGCTGCCCGGCGAAACGCCGTGCTGCTGCATGGAAGCGGTAATGCCGCCCTCGTAGAGCGACTGCGGGGCGCCGGCAATCCAACCCTGCAAGGCGGCTTCGGCCTTCAGGAAGTAGGTTTCGGCGGCGCAAAACACCAGCATGGGCGAGTTGGCGGCAAAGTTGGGCTTGGAGTACATGGTTTCGGAGCCGTGAATGGCTTCCTCCACCGCGTCGATGCCCATCCTGACGCCTCTGTAGGCGCCGTCCATAGTTTGGGTCATGTAAGCAGGGCAGCGCGGGTCGCCGTACCCCGACATGTAGGCGGAAAGCGTTGCGTTTACGGCCAAGTCTGTCCAGCTCATGGATGCCTTCAGGTAGGGGTTGTCGGTGGTGGGCAAAAGGGCGTTATCGGCGTTGCTTTCGATGCACCCGCCGTCGATAGCGCTTTGCATGGCGGTTTTGGCGTAATCCGTGTCCACAGCGGCAATCCGCACGGCCATGCGCAGCTTGAGCGAGTTGGCAAACCTTACCCACTTGCTAAACTTGCCGCCATACACAATGTCGTACTCTGCATACGCCTTCCCGTCCTCGTCGTTAAAGCCCGTCAGCGCTGCTATGCTAAGGTTTAAATCATCTATCATGGCGTGGTAAACGGTTTGCACGTCGTCGTACTCCACCATCATGCTTCCGCCGCCCATTTTGGTGTAGGGAACAGGCCCGTAGGTATCGGTTACGCGCAGCATCACGGCCACGCGAACAATGTTTGCCCACGCAAAAATGGGGCCTTGGCTTTCCGTGATTTCTTTCACCTTAAAATAGTTGCCGTAAAATCGCGTGAACAGAATGTCGAACGAATCATCAATCCAGTCCACCTGGGGGTTGAGCGTACCGAAGTTGGTTGAGTTCCACGCGCTGGTGGTTACCATGTAGCCGCCATACTGGTTGCCCACCATCTGCTCTATCATTTGGTTGTCGTTTTCCTGATAGTTGTGCATCAGGTAGAGCATGGGCGGAAACAGCGTTCCCACCTTCGAGGCGGTGGACATGTCGTCGGGGTTTGGCTCGGTGGGGTGCGTGTTGTATTCTTCAAATCGCTCCGTGCAAGTTGCGGCCAGCAGCATGGACAGCCCCGCTACCAAGCCTGCTGTCGCTTTGGAATAGTAAGATTTCATAAACATAATTTGCATAAAAGTTAAAAAGCCAGCTTGACGCTAAAGCCTACATTTCTCAGGCTCGGCATCATGAAGTAATCTACGCCGGTGTAGAACGTGCCGGTAGCCGAAGCCACCAGCTCAGGGTCAAAAGGTGCATCGCAGTAGAGCATCAGCAGGTTGTTGCCCGTTACGCCAAGGGTGAGCTCGGCGGCGTTGGCAAGCCACCGGCGCGGCAGGGTATATTCCAAGCTGACCTCCGACAGACGAATGTTGTCGGCGCTGTAAACGTAAAAGTCGCCTTCGCCGGAGCCTGCCGCCACTATACTGTAGTACTGCTCGGCAGGTATTTTAATTCCCTCCACCGTTACGCCTCCCGCCTGACGGATTACGGCGCTCTGCTTCGACACGCCGTAGCGGTCGAGCGTAGCCTGCGTGCCGGAAACAACCACCCCTCCGAAGCGCGCGCTCAGCAGCACGTTGAGGGACACTCCCGCGTACGAAAACGAGTTGCGCCATCCGGCGTAACCTTTGGCCACCAGCGAGCCTATTTTCCGGTACTCCTTGCTGTTTACGAGCGACGGAAGCCCTTTGGAATCGACGGCAATAGAGCCGTCCCTGTTTCTTTTCCACTCGCGGTTGGTCCAGATGTCGCCCATAGTGCCGCCTTCGGTAAGCCGCACCAGCGGGGCGTTGCCTACGCCAAGCCTGTCTTTGTCGAGGTAAGGCATTTCGATGGGCGCTCCCGTTACGGGGTTGGTAACGCCGTTGGCGAGGTTTTTCACCACGTTGTCGTTGTAGGAGTATGTAACGTTGCTGCTCCACGAAAACTTGCGCCACGCGTTGTGGTAGCCCAGCGCCAGCTCAACGCCGCTGTTCTGCACGTCGCCTGCCTGAACGTAAACGTCCGAGTAGCCCGACGAGGCCGAAAGGCTCGCGGTAAACGTCTGGTTCAGGGTGTTGGAGCGGTACCACGTGGCGTCGAAAGTCAGGGTGTTTTTCAAAAACTTGAGGTTAATCCCCGCCTCCCACGAGTTGGTAAGCTCCGGCTTCAGGTTGCGGTTGGGGTAGTGCGAAAGTGTGCTGAACTGGTTTTTGTCGTCTTCGTACTTATAGCGCTCCTGCGTGATGTAGGGGTCGTAGGCGGTGCCCACCGAGGTGTACGACAGCCGCGCCTTGGCCAGCGAAATCCACGCCGGCATGGCCAGCATTTCGCTCACGAGCGCCGACAGCCCTACGGACGGGTAGAAAAACGATTTGTCGCCGCTTTCGGAAAAAGCCAGGGCAGAGTCCCAGTCGTTGCGGCCGGTGAGCGTGAGGTAGAGCATGCTTTTGAAGCCGACCTCGGCGTTGACAAACACCGACTGCGACTGCTGCGCCAATCCATCCTGATAGGTCTTGAAGCTCTGAAGGCGGTTGAGGTTGCCGATAATAAAAAAGTTGGCTATTTTGTCCAAGTGCCCGTCGATGTATTGGTCGCTCATGCGCATGTCCTTAATGGAGGCGCCGGCGTTGGCGCTCAGCGAAAAATCGTAAAGATTTTTGTTGAAGTTGGCAATCACATCGGCGTAGGTTTGCCGCTCTTCGCGGGTTTCGTGCTTGAAGCGCCCTTTCTCGCCCGCCAGGGTGGAGGTTGTAGTGGCGTAAAACTTGTTGTCGTAAAGGTTGGTCGCGTTGTCGATGTTGGCGCGCCCGATGATGTTGAGGTAGTCGGAAAAGTTGTACTGCAAGCTTGCGGCTATTCGGTAGCGATTCTTGCTCGTTTCCCTGTTCATGCGGTTCATTATCCAGTAGGGATTTTGCAGCGTCAACCCCTCCTGTCCGTAAGGCCAGTACTGCTCGCTGATTTCGGTGAGGGCGTTGTAGCGCTCAAAGTTCTGCACCTCGCCGAAATCTTCGCCGCGCGGAAACAGGTAGAGCGCGGGCAGAGGGTTAAAGTACTCGCCCTGCGCCACCATATTTTTGGCGTCCTGCTTAATGTAGTCTGCGCTGGTGGAGAGCACAAACTTTTCGTTCAGGAACGAGGTTGTGTTCCGCAGCGCAAAGTTGTAGCGGTTGTAGTCGTTGTTGGGCAAAATCCCCGTGGCGTTGGTGGTTGCCGCCGAGATGTAGCTCTGGTTTGACTTGTTGCCGGTAGAGAGCGAGATGGAGTTGGTTACGTTGTGCCCTGTATTAAAAAACTCCTCGGGTTCAAACCGTCTGGCTGTCCCTCCACCCCAGCTGGCAAAGCTGCCGCTCTTGTTTCCATATACATTCTGAAATTCCGGCAGGATGAGAGGCGTGGAGAAGGTGGTGGAGTTGCTCACCAGCAGGCTTGTTTTTTCGGCGTTGCCCTTTTTGGTAGTAATCAGCACTACCCCGTTGGCGCCTTCGTAACCGTAGAGCGCAGCGGCCGAGGGGCCTGTCAGGAGGGAGATGCTTTCAATGTCGTCGGGGTTAATATCGGCGGCGCCTTCGCTGCCCGAAGCCGTCTCGAAGCGTCCGGCCGAGCTGTTGCCGTAGCTGGAGTTGTACATGGGGATGCCGTCTATCACGTAGAGGGCGTTATTGCTTTTGGATAGCGATTTTGCGCCGCGCATCACCACCTTCACCGCCGCGCCGGGTCCCGTAGCGCTGTTGTTGATGCTCACGCCGGCCACCTTGCCCGCCAGGGCGTTCATAAAGTTGGTGCTTTTTACGGTGCTTATTTCCTTGGCGTCAACCGTCTGCACGTTGTAGCTCAAGGCTTTTTCCGCCCGCTTAATGCCCAGAGCGGTTACTACCACCTCGTCGAGCGCCTGCGTATCTTCGGAAAGCGCTACGTCGATGCGCGCTCTGCCGTCCACAACCTCCTCTCGGGGTTCCATGCCGAGAAACGAGAACACCAGCACAGCGCCGGCAGAAGCCCGAATGTCGTAGCTGCCGTTGCCGTCCGTAGCTGCTCCGCGAGGGCTTCCCTTTATAACCACGCTCACCCCGGCCAAAGGCGCCCGATTTTTGTCCGTCACCGTACCGGAAATGCTTACTTCCGCCTCACCCGCTGCCGGTTGAGCGTACGCTACCGTACCCAAAAGCAGGCAAACCAGCAGGGCAACTCCCCTAAAAAAGGGCATAAAAAAACCATACCCTTTGCCGAAGCAAAAAATATGGTTAAATCTACATCTACATCCGCCGGATATGGCGCTAAATAGAAAGATTTTTAGTAACTTTGCAGATTTACCGTCTCTCTCTGGTGTGTGTGTGTGTGTGTGTGTGTGTGTGTGTGTGTGTGTGTGTGTGTGTGTGTGTGTGTGTGTGTGTGTGTGTGTGTGTGTGTGTGTGTGTGTGTGTGTGTGTGTGTGTGTTTGTGTGTGTGTGTGTGTGTGTGTGT
>JAISAC010000057.1 GCA_031266935.1 Prevotellaceae bacterium | reverse complement strand
CTTTGGCATCCCGTAGGGATGCATCCCTACGGGATGCCGACAACCACCGGAACGTTGCCTTTTCTACCGAGCGATTCATTCCTACGGAATGAGCAAAAACGACAATTTGAATTACACCCCCCTACTATGCTATTTTTTTTGTGCGATGCGGAGCTTTGCGCTCCGCGCCCGCGTATTTTGCTGCACCTCCGCCTCGCCCGGAAGTATCACCTTTTTATTTACGGCTTCAAAGGGAGCGCTCAGGTTTCCAAAAGCATCCTTTTCTGCCTTGCCGCTTGCGTTGCCGTATTTTACAAAATTTTTTACCATCCTGTCCTCCAGCGAGTGGTAGGTAATAATGGATATTCGCCCTCCCCTTTTCAGCACCTTTGCCGCCTGCTCCAGCATTTGCTCCAGCGCCTGCATTTCCTGATTTACCTCTATGCGCAGCGCCTGAAAAACTCTTGCCAGGTACTTGTGCTCGTCAAACGGCGGGAGCGCGGGGCGAATGGCTTCTACAAGCTCGCTGGCCGTTGTAATGCGCGATTTTTGCCGCGCCGCCTCTATCAGCTTGGCTACTTTAAAAGCGCTGCTTAGCTCCCCGTAGCCGGCAAAGATTTTGCTCAGCTCCTGTACGCTATACGTGTTGAGCAGCGTTGCTGCCGTGCGCTCGCCCTGCCTGTTCATGCGCATGTCGAGCGGCGCATCGAACCGGAAGGAGAAACCGCGCTCGGCGGTATCAAGCTGGTGCCACGACACGCCAAGGTCTCCCAAAATTCCGTCAACCTCCTCTGCCGAGTGGTAGCGCAGGTAGCCCCGCAAGAACCGGAAGTCGCCCCTCACCAGCGTTAGCCGCTTGTCGTCCGCCGCGCTACATTCCTGAGCGTCGGCGTCCCGGTCAAACGCTATCAGGCGGCCTTTGCTGCCTAAGCGGCTCAGGATCTCGCGCGAGTGGCCGCCGCCGCCATGCGTTACGTCAACGTAAGTGCCGTTGGGCTTTACCGCCAAGCCATCTACGCTTTCCTTCGGCAAAACCGGTACGTGGTATGGGTTCAATTTTTTTTAAATCGTTGAGCTATTTTCCTTCCTTCTCAAATACTTCCTTCTCAACGCCGCTGCTTCATCGTCGGGCATAGCGCGGTTGTCGTAGGTAGCTTTATCCCACAGCTTCACTTTGTTGCCCACGCCAACAAAAGTTACCTCCTTGCTGATGCCGGCTTTTTCTATAAACCGCTTTGGCAGCTGCACGCGCCCGGCGGCGTCGAGGTCAATGGAGTCCATGTTTTGAAACAAATCGTCAATCAGCTGCCGCTGCTCGTCGTCGTACGGGTCGAGCGATTTTTCGAAAAACGCCACCTCCTGCTCGCATACTGCTTTGGTCATTATCGTAAGGTACTTTACCGCAGGCTCTCGCTGCACAACAAGCCGCACCTGGCCGTCGCTCGAAGCGGCGTCGGCGCGGAATGCTGCGGGAAACGGGACTCTACCCTTATCGTCGAGCTTGCACGTATGGCTACCTATAAACATGGATTACCTTTTTTCATTACGCAAAGTTACAGTACAAAATTACACATTTCTTCCCATTATGCAACATTTTTACCCATAATTTGCTGCGGCTATTTTTTCAACATTTTAGCACCCTCTACGCAATGTCAATATTATATTATTGACAATCAATATAATATTGAAAATAGGAGCGACCTGTCAGGCTTGATATTAACAACATTTTGAACATTTTATGTTGGTAACTTTTTATATGGCAATTTTTTTTTGATAAAAAACGCTACGCAGCAGCTGCTATCCATAAAATCCTTATCTTTGTTCTGCTGCAAAATTAAACCCTATCGCAACCGTGGAAAGCATACAAACAATTGACATAGAAAAGCTTATAGCATTCAAAAATCCGCATTTGCTGAGGTATATCCCGCGCTTTGCGCTGCGCTACCTCAAGCGGATTTTGCATCAGGACGAGGTGAACCACGTGCTGACAACGTACCGTACGCCGGGGCTGGCGTTCCTGCGCGACTTAATTGGCTACCTCAACATTTCCTACAGCGTACAGGGGGCGGAGCTGCTGCGGCAGGGAGAGCGATACCTGTTTGTTTCCAACCATCCGCTGGGCGGGCTGGACGGGGTGGTTATCATGAACGCCGTTGGCCAAATTTTTCCCAACATCAAATTTCCGGTAAACGATTTCCTTCTCTGGCTACAGCCCCTGCAGCCGCTATTTTTGCCCATCAACAAGCATGGCGCGCAGTCGGCAGACAGCGTACGGCAGCTGCGCGAGTGCTTGAACTCCGACGCGCAGGTGCTATACTTCCCTGCCGGCCTTTGCTCGCGAAAAATTAAAGGAGAAATTACAGACTTGCCCTGGCGGAAAAGCTTCGTCAAAATGGCCGTGGAGCACAGGCGCAGCGTAGTCCCCATGTTCTTCGAGGGGCGCAACTCCAGCTTCTTTTACAGCTTGGCAACCTGGCGCAGGCGCTTGGGGATAAAGGCAAATCTGGAAATGCTCTACCTCGCCGACGAGCTCTTCAAGCAGCGCAACAGCTGCTTCAAGCTCTACATCGGGGAGCCTATTCCACCCGAAACGTTCTCAAAAGAAAAAAATATGAGCGGATGGAGCGATTTTGTACGGCAAAAAGCCTACGCGCTGCGGGAAAATTCAAAAATTTGAAAATCTGAAAATCTGAAATTTGAAATCTAAAAATCCAAGAATCTGAAATCTAATGAAAATGGAACCAATCATAGCCCCGATAGACAGGCGGCTCATTCTGCACGAATTGAGCGAAGATAAGTTTTTGAAAAAGACGAACAAAGGCGACAATGAGCTGTACATCCTGGACAACGACAACGCCCCCAATACCATGCTTGAGATTGGCCGCCTGCGCGAAATAAGCTTCCGCCTGGCAGGCGGCGGAACGGGCAAATCTATTGACATAGACCAGTTCGACGTATCGAAAAAGCCGTATAAGCAGCTCATCGTGTGGAACGCGCGCGAGCAAGAAATTCTGGGAGGCTACCGCTACATCTACACTAACGAATGTGAGATTTCCGACTTGGCAACCTCCGAGCTTTTTCACTTCTCCGACAAGTTTAAAACCGACTACATGCCCTACACCGTAGAGCTGGGGCGCTCGTTTGTGCAGCCCGATTTCCAAAGCTCCCGCCGCAGCTCGCGGAGCCTCTACGCGCTCGACAACCTGTGGGACGGGCTGGGAGGCGTAATGGTAAACCGGCCCAACCTGCGCTACCTTTTCGGCAAGGTTACCATGTACACCTCCTACAACGCAGAGGCGCGCAACATGGTGCTATACTTTATGCAAAAATATTTCCCCGACAGAGAAAACCTCGTGCTGCCGGTAGCGCCGCTTGAGCTGAACATGAACCGGCAGGCGCTCGACGCGCTGTTTACCGGACGCAGCTACAAAGAAGACTATAAGATTCTTTCGCGCGAGGTGCGCGCGCTGGGCGAGTACATTCCTCCGCTCATCAACTCCTACATGAACCTTTCGGCAACCATGAAAACCTTTGGCACCGCCATCAACCACGAGTTTGGCGCTGTGGAGGAAACCGGAATTCTTGTTACCATCGGCGATCTATACCAGGAGAAAGTGGAGCGGCACATCGTAGATCATCACCGCCAGCGCGGAGCGGCAATTATCAACCAGCTGTTCCCGCGCTGGCACAGCCACCGCGGCGGAAACCTATAGCGGGGGGAGGTTGATGTCCTCCGATACAATGTAGGCTGTGGGATACTGCCGCTTGATGTGGACGTAAAATCTCAGCGCATCGTCTTTGGTGCGAAAATCTCCCACCGAAACCTTGAAGTACGGGTTGTCGTAGCTGCGGTAAGCCGGAATATCCGGAAACTGTATCGAAAAGCTCTCCGAAATATCCTGCGAGCGCTGGCGCGCGTTACCGCTGTTATCACGGTAAATACGAACTCGATACCCCTCAATTTGGGGATGCTGAACGTTGTAGGAGATATGCTTCTGCACCAGCCGCTCTATTGCAGGATGCGACTTGACTTCAATGCTCCCCTGCGCTTGCACCGTAACTACAAAAACGGCGACAAAAACGGCGACAAAAATGGCCGGAATGGCAAACTTTTTCATAAAATCAAAAGGCATATTATTTCGTGATAATTCCTTAACACCTCAAAAAAAACATCCGCACAAATTACATCAGAATTTAAGAGCTGACAGGGTGTATCCACAATTCGTAATTCGTAATTCGCAATTCTTAATTTCCGCCCTGCTTTAGCAAGGGCGTAATAAAATCACCGTACTGCGCTGCAAATACGCTAAGGCGCTGCTTTTCTATCTTTATGGTTTTGCTAAACGGAAATGCTTTGGCTTTAAGCACTCCCTCTACCGTCAGCTCGTCCGGCGAGAGCTTCTTTTGCTGCAGCGCTATCAGGGTGGCCAGCAAGTTCCGTACGCGCACCTCCAGCAACACCGGCTGAAATTCGTGGCTGCGCCGCGGCGCCACGACTTTATCTTTTGCGCTAACGGTGGCAAAAGCCGCGCCCCGAAGCTCTACGTTGAGCTCCAGCCCGGTCAGCTGCACCGTGCGGCATGAGGGGTTGCCAACTTTTGCCTCCAGCGCTACCTGCATCACTCCGCCTCCCGAAGGCTGTACGCTCACGTTGCGCACATCCTCTACGTATACATGCCGCAGCCCGCTGCATGAGGACAAAAGCATCACAGCGGGCAGCAGCAAAAGCTGTATTTTTCTAATTTTTTTACTCATCTTTTTCTGTTTCTACGTACTCCTTCAGCAGCTTCTCCTGCACGTCGGGGGGAGCTTGCTGGTATTCGGCAAAGCGCATGGTGTAGGTTGCCCTGCCGGAGGTGATGGAGCTCAGCGTGGTGCTGTACTTGTTCATTTCGGCCAGCGGTACGCGCGCCTTGACCAGCTCAAAACTTTTTTCGCTGCTCATGCCCTCTATAATTCCACGGCGATTTTGCAGGTCGCTCATCACGTCGCCCATGTAGGCGGAGGGCACCAGCACCTCTACCTCGTAGATTGGCTCCATGATTTTTGGGCCTGCTTTTCTGAAAGCCTCCTTAAAGGCGTTGCGGCCTGCCAGCTTAAACGAAATTTCGTTGCTGTCCACCGGGTGCATTTTGCCGTCGTACACCGCCACGCGGATGTCGCGGGCGTAGGAGCCTGTGAGCGGGCCTTCCTCCATTTTTTCCATGACGCCCTTGAGAATGGCCGGCAAAAATCGGGCGTCGATAGCGCCGCCCACAATGCAGTTGTAGAAGATAAGCTTGCCGCCCCAATCCAGCGCATACTCGTCCTTTCCGCGAACGTTGAGCGTAATATCCCGCCCGTCAACCTTGAACGTTTTGGGGTCGGGGGCGTTGTCGTCGTGAGGCTCTATCACAAGATGCACCTCGCCAAACTGCCCGGCCCCTCCGCTCTGCTTCTTGTGGCGGTAGTCGGCGGCAGCGACTCTGGTAATAGTTTCGCGGTAGGGAATTTTAGGGCTGAGCAAGTCCACCTCTATTTTGTACATGCTGCTCAGGTTGCGCTTCAGGATGTTGATGTGGTGCTCCCCCTGGCCGCTCACAATGGTTTGCTTCAGCTCCTTGGAGTACTCCACAAGTATCGTTGGGTCTTCCATGTGCATGCGGCCGAGCGCTTCGCCCAGCTTCTCCTCGTCGGCTGCGTTTTTGGGCTTGATGGCCGTACGGAACTTAGGCTGCGGAAAGGTGATTGGGTAAAAATTCCACGCTTTTCCGCCGCCGTTCAGCGTTTGGTTGGCATGCGTGCTCTTAAGCTTTACGGTGCAGCCAATGTCGCCGGCCATCAGCTCGGAGAGCTTTGTTCTATTTTTGCCGGCCGAGGCAAAGAGCTGCGTAATGCGCTCCTTGCTGTCGTTGTTAGCGTTGACGAGGTCTATACCTTCGGAGACGGTTCCGCTCATCACGCGGAAGTAGCACAGCTCGCCCATGTGCTGCTCTATGGCCGTCTTGAACACAAAGAGCGAGGGGGCGCCGGCGGCGTCGCAAGGTACCACCTCCTCGTCCACCGTTTTGTACTCGCGCGCTTTTTCGGGCGAAGGCGCCACGTTAATGATAAACTCCATGAGGCGCTTTACGCCTATATCCTTTTTGGCCGAAAGGCAAAATACGGGCATTACTTCACGGTTCTTCATGCCTGCGCGTAGCCCGCGGCGTATCTCCTCTTCGTCCAGGGTTCCCTTTTCAAAGAAGAGCTCCATCAGCTCCTCGTCGTACTCTGCCGCGGCCTCCACCAGCACCTTGTTGAGCTCCACAGCGCGCTCCATTTCTTCGCCCGAGATGTCCAAGTCTTCGCGCTCTCCGGTATCGCCCTTGAACTTGTACATTTTCATTTTGAGCACATCAACAAAGCCGTCAAAGCCGGTTCCCGTGGCAAGAGGGTACTGCACCTGCACCACCTTCTTGCCAAAAGCGTCGCGCAGCGCCGCAACGCTGGCGTCGTAATCGGCCTTATCGCTATCCAGCTGGTTGATGGCCAATATTACCGGCTTGCTATGCCGATCGGCGTAGCGCGCAAAAATTTCCGTTCCCACCTCTACTCCGTTCTGCGCGTTGATGACCATCACGCCGGTATCGCACACCTTGAAAGCAGCAAACACGCCGCCTGCAAAGTCGTCGGAGCCGGGCGTATCAATGAAGTTGAGCTTGCGCTCCATGAATTCGGCGTACATTACCGTGCTGTAAATGGAGCGCTGGTAAGCCTGCTCTACCTCGGTGCTGTCGCTAACGGTAGTTTTGGCCTCTACGCTGCCTCGGCGGTCTATCACTTTACCCTCAAAAAGCATTGCCTCTGCAAGGGTTGTTTTTCCGCTGCCGGGTGCACCCAGCAGCACAACGTTACGAATTTTTTCGGTGGAGTACGTTTTCATAATAAAATTGTTTGACGTTAAAACATAGATTTGAAAGATTATAATAAAAAGAATAACTTCAAATGTAAGAAAAAAAACTATACAGAGAAGCTAAATTGAATTTTGGATTATTTCTTTTTTTTTGATGGTGCGATGAGAAATAATCTAATTCAAATTTCCCCCCTTTGCTATACTGCGTGCGGGTTATTTTTGTGCTTTCCCCGTAGGGGAACCATATCAATAGAAAAACGTGTATCGCTTATCTCTTTTCCCGTAGGGGAACCATATTCTTCTTCCATTCCCCGACTTCCAGCCCGCTCATGCTGCCGTTGCTTACTTCGAGGCGCACGGCGGTGCGCACGGTGTGCAATCCGTACTTGCCGGCCGCTCCGGGGTTGATGTGCAGAAAATTCAGCTTTTTGTCGAACATTACCTTGAGGATGTGCGAGTGCCCGCACACAAATAGCTTTGGCGGATTGCTTCGCAGCATGTTGGCAACCGATGCCTCGTACCTGCCCGGGTAGCCGCCGATGTGCGTCATGAGCACGTCCACTCCTTCGCACGCAAAGCGCTGGCAGATCGGGTAGGAGCGGCGCACCTCTTCGCCGTCGATGTTGCCATACACGGCGCGCAGGGGCTTGAACGCCGCAATAGCGTCGGCAACGCCGGCGCTGCCAATGTCGCCTGCATGCCACACCTCGTCAACTTCGGCCAGGAAGCGGCGTAGCGGCTCGTCAAATAGCCCGTGCGTATCCGACAAAATTCCTACTTTCATAAAGGCAATCAGCCCTGCTCCGGCATTTTATGTTTTGCCTGCCTGCTACCTTGCGGCAGCAGCAGCAGGCGCCTTGGGTAACGTTTTGCCGGCCGGAATATTGAGCTCCTTCCTCACCAAATCCGTAATGTCCACGCTTTGCTCATCGTCCCAGTAGGCCAGCGCGGCGTTGCTCACGTCATAGATGTAGGTAAATCCGTTGTCCTTGCCTACCTTTTTCACGGCGTTGGTTGCCTTTTCGATGACCGGGCGCAGCAGCTCCATTTGGCGCTTTTGCAGGTCTTCGCGGGCGGTAACCTGAAACTCCTGTATCCGCTGACCCTTATCCTGAAGCTCTTTCTCCTTGTTTTCGCGAATGGCATCCGACCATGTGCGGGCCTTTTGCTGGTACTCCTGCAGCATCTTGTTGTAATCAACCTGCATTACCTCTATCATTTCCTCGAGGTCTTTCCCGTAGGCCATGTACTTAACCTCTGCCGAATCGCGCTCGGGCATCAGCGCAATCATTTCCTGCCCGTTGATGTGGCCAAATTTGTAGGGTTGCTGCGCTTTTGCGCCGCAGGCTGCTGCTGCAAGCATAGCGCATAAAATCATTTTTTTCATAACCGTTTTTTTTATTCAGATTTTTAATAATTAATACTCATCGTTCTGCACAGAATTTATTTTATAAGGGACATTCAGCAAATAAGCAAATTTCGGGAAAATCGGGATATGCGCAAATCTTCGCCGTCCCGTAGAGCCTGCCCCCGAGCGTAGCCGAGGGCAGGCTCTACGGGACGACGCAAGCGCTCACAAACCATAACCTTAAAGTTCAACTTTTAGTTTTTAGTTTTTAGTTTTTAGTTTTTAGTTCAATCAAAATCCCAACCTTTTCAGCACGTCGTCGCTCTTGTCGTAGCGCGGGTTGATGTAGATGAGCGAGGGGTTGTTGGCGGCGTCGAAGATAACGGCGTAGCCGCCTTCGGTGGCAATATCCTTAACGCCGTTGAAGAGCATGTCCTGTACGGGCTTGAGCAGCTCCTCGCGCTTTTTAAACAGCGCTCCTTCCGGCCCAAAATACGTGCGCTGCAGCTCTTTTGCCTCCTTTTCCTTGTCAACAATCTCCGTTTCCCGCCGGCGCCTCATCTCCTCGGTGAGGAGCATTTTTTCGGCCTGAAAGGTGCGGAACATCTCATCTACCTTTTTGTAGAGGTCGTCCACCTCTTTTTGGTATCCGGCGGCAAGCTTGTCCACCTGATCCTGCGCCTGCTTGTACTTTGGCATCTTGTGCAGGATGTACTCCGAATCTATCACGGCGTACTTTTGTGCCTGCGCGGCGCTTGCTCCCAGCAGCAGCGCTGCCGCTGCTGTTGCTGCTAAAAATATCTTTCTCATAATTCAAGGTTTTTTTTAATCAATAACTCAAAATTCATCGCTGCGTTAGAACGGCAACCCAATAATAAAGTGGATGTTGCTACCGCTTGGGCTGGTAGCGCCGGATATTTTGTCGAAGCCGTAGCCCCAGTCAATGCCCAGCAGCCCAATCATCGGCAGCATGAGGCGTACGCCTGCGCCGGCGGAGCGCTTTACCGAAAATGGGTTGAAAGACTTCATGTTCGACCATGCGTTGCCTGCCTCAAAAAACACCAAGCCGTATATGGTTGACTGCGGCGAAAGGATGAACGGATAGCGCAGCTCTACCGTAAATTTGTCGTAAACGTTGGCTATTTGTACGCCGTTGGAAACCGGCGTGAGCGAGCTGTTTTTGTACCCGCGCAGCCCGATAGTTTCAATGCCGTAGAGGTTGTATCCTCCCAGGCCGTCGCCACCCACGTCGAAGCCCTCAAAGGGCGAGTAGCCCAAGTCTTTGTTGAAGTACCCAAGGTAGCCAAACTGCGTTTTGAGCGCAAACACAAAGTCTCCTGCAATTTGGTTGAACCACGTCAGGCGGAACGACCATTTATGGTACTCAATCCATCGGTATTTTTCCTTGTCCGTCAGGTTGGGGTCGGTGTAGCTGAGGCCGTTGAAGAGCGAGTAAGGGGGCGTAATTTGCAGCCCTATGGAGAGCTCGGAGCCGCGCCGGGGATAAATGGGCTGGTCGGTTGAGTTGCGCCCAAGCACCGTTTTTACGCTGAAGTTGTTCGATATGCCGTTGGTAAAAATGAACTGCCCCGTCCAGTTGTTGAGCCTGTACTGTTGGTAGTCCAGAGAGTTGTACAGCGTAAAGTAGCTGTCGGGCCACTTGAGCCGCTGCCCTATCCCCACAGACGCTCCCAGCACCGACATGCTCATGTCGCCCGTTTGGTAGAAGTAGGCGCTGTTGTTTTGGTTGGTGTAGTATAGCGAAACCGACAGCGACTGCGGCTTTCGTCCGCCAAACCAAGGCTCGGTAAAGCCAAGGCTGATGGCCTTGTAGTACGACCCGTTGGTTTGCCCGCGAATGGTAAGGGTTTGGTTGTCGCCCGAAGGCAGCGGCTTCCATGCGTTCTTGTCGAAAATGTTTTTCATCGAAAAGTTGGTAAGCCTTAGCCCTATGGTGCCCACAAACATGCCGGCTCCCCATCCTCCCGATAGCTCTATCTGGTCGTTTGGTTTTTCTTCTACAACGTAGGTAATGTCCACCGTTTCGTCTGCCTGGTTGGGGTTAAGCTTTGGCTCGAGCTTTTCGGGGTCAAAATGCCCCATTTGCGCCAGCTCTCGCACGGAGCGGATGATTTGCGTTTTGCTGAACAAATCGCCCGGGCGCGTCCATATTTCGCGGCGGATAACGTGCTCGTTGGTTTTGGTGTTGCCCTGTATAAAAATGTTGTTGATGGTGGCCTGCTTACCCTCGTATATGCGTATTTCCAAGTCCACCGAATCGCCGTCAATGCGCACCTCGGTGGGCTGAACGTTGAAGAAGAGGTAGCCGTCGTCCATGTACAGGGTGCTTACCGAGTTGTTTTCGTCGGTGCGCAGGTTCTTGTCCATCGCCACCATGTCGTACACGTCGCCCTTGCGCAGGCGCAAGATGTTGCTCAGCGCTTCCGAGGGGTATCGCGTGTTGCCCACCCACGAGATGTTGCGGAAGTAGTACTGTTGGCCTTCGTACACCGTAAACTTCAGCCCCACACGCTTGCTGCTGATAGTCCACATAGAATCGCTCAGGATGGCGGCGTCGCGGTAGCCCTTTTCGTTGTAGTAGTCCAGAATGTGCTGCCGGTCTTCGTCCAGCTTTTTTTCGATATACTTAGTTGAGCGCCAAAAGGTGTACCAGCGCTTGCGGTGCACCTCCTTCATTGCGCCGCGCAGCTTCGCGTCGCTTACCTGCTCGTTGCCTTCAAACTCTATTTCGGCAACGCGCACCTTGCTGTTTTTGTTCACCTCAAACACCACGCGTACGCCGTTGCCAATGGCGGTATCCGGCGTAACGGTCGCGGTTACCTCCACGTTTCGATTTCCCTTTTCGTAGTAAAATCGCTTGATGATGTCAATGCAGGCGCTCTTGAGGTGCTCCGAATACTCGCTGCCGCGGCGGATGTGCAGCATGCCCTGCAAATCCTCCTTTTCGCCTTTCTTCACGCCTTTAATGTCGTAGCTGAGAATACGGGAGCGCTCTTCGAGGTAAATGTCCAGCACCATTTTGTCGCCCACCACCTTGGCCGCCGACAGCTTTACGTTGGAGAACATGCCGTTGGCCCAAAACTTTTTGACGGCTTGCGAAATCTGGTCGCTCGGAATGGTAATGGTATCGCCTCGCGAAAAGCCGGAAATATTGATGATTTGGTCGGAGTTGTAGTACTTCACGCCCGATATGGTAATGTCGGAAAGTACGTACTTTTTAGGGGATGAGTAGTCTTTGGAAAGCAAGACTTCGCTCGTCGCCGCCGCCGCCGCCACCGATTCTTCTTTTTCCTGCTGCTGCTTGACCTCCAGAGCCGAATTTGCCGCGCTGTCTGCCGCAGCGCCAATACCCTCGCCGGCATCGCCGGCGCCATCCGTAGCCTGCGCCCAGCCGGAAAAGGGTATGGCAAGGAGCAGGCATATCGCTAAGAATTTATCCAACATCATATATTAATTTGTGCTTACCAAATTTTTCTTTTTCATTGTGCTTATTCTTCGGTCACGCGCCCAAACCTGCGCTCGCGCTTCTGAAAGTCTTTTATTGCCTCGGCAAAATGCTGCTTTCCGAAATCCGGCCACAGCACCGGCGTAAAGTACAGCTCGCTGTAGGCTATCTGCCAAATTAGGAAGTTGCTCACGCGCAAGTCTCCGCCGGTTCTTATAAAGAGGTCGGGGTCGGGCATGCCCGATGTGCTCAGGTACGACGCCAGCAGCGCCTCGTCCACGTCGGCAGCGCTCAGCTTACCCTGCTCTGCGTCGCGGCACATGCGCCTCACGGCAGCCGTAATATCCCACCGTCCGCTGTAGCTGAGGGCAATAACCAGCGTCATGCCCGTATTTTTTGCGGTTGACTGTATTACGCGCTTCAGCTTGCTCTGCACTTTTGGGGGTAGCGCCGGAGCATCACCAATAGCGGTAAACTTGATGTTGTTGCGGTTGAGCGTTACCTCTTCTTTATCAATAGCGTCAACCAGCAGCGACATGAGCGCATTGACCTCAAGCTTAGGCCTCGCCCAATTTTCGGTAGAAAAGGCGTACAGCGTAAGGTACTTTATGCCTTGCTCTGCCGCCGCCTCTACGGTAGCGCGTACAGCGTCCACGCCGCTCCGATGCCCGAACATGCGCTGCAAGCGACGCTGCTTTGCCCAGCGCCCGTTGCCATCCATGATAATGGCAACATGCTGCGGAATGTTATGCTCTTGTAAGGTCTGCTGTTCGGCCATATTTATTTTACTACTCCTTTGCTACTTCTTTGCTACTTCATCATGACAGCATCCTTTTTCGGATAGCTGATAGGTAAGGTAAACTCCAATGTAAGAAATCCAGTCGTTGTTGTTGAGCGTTGTTCCCGATGAAACCCGCGCATTCTCCCAGCCATCCAGGCTGTCGTTAAACGTTTTGCGAAAAGTCCACTCGGCGCCCAGCGTAAAGCGGTAGGCAATGCGGTACTTTGCGCCCACGGCAACGGGAAATTGCGCAAACGGCGCTCCCCTGCAGTACCCTACTCCTGCACCTAAGGCAAAGTATGGCGAAAATGCCTGCTTTTTCGGGTTATGCTCCAGCGACTCGTACGGCATAAAGCCAAACTCCACGCGGGCGTCTATATCAAAAAAAAGCTGGTTAAATGCTACCGGCTTTTGGTACGATACGTTGGATGCCAGGTGCCCTTCGGCGGTAGAAGGGTCGCTCCGAATATTGCCTGCCCCTAAGCCTACCCTTATGTTATAGTATTCTGACATTGAATAGTGTACAAGTGCTCCAAGGTAGGCGCCCGGGTAGCGCATAACAAAACTTGAACTGAGGTCGCCTACGTATGAAGAAGCGCTTATCAGCCCGCCAACGCTCATGTTCTCTTGAGCCTTGGCAAAAGACGACGCTGTCAACGCTACAGAAAAAAACAGTATGGCAAATCTCAAGTTTTTCATTACAGATTTTATAGCTTTTATGAGCCTTCCCCTGTAGGCTTGCATATCAGGCAAAAGTAGCCATAATATTGCTATGTACCACAGCTTACACCTACTGTTAACATATAATAACCATAAAATGCCTATCCGCGCGCGTCTGCTCCCCACAGCAATTTTTTGCGCAGGGTTTGGTAGAAGTTGATTTGTTTGAACTTGACAAAGCCAACCGTTGTTGTTGCCTTTTGCACCTTGAGCTTGGTGCTCGTTGGCAGCTCGTACGATTTGTTATCAACCCCAACGATGATCCTTCCGTCGCGCGTAATCATTTCGAGCTCCAGCAGCGACGAATCGGGGATGATTACAGGCCGCATGTTCAAGCTGTGCGGAGCAATGGGCGAAACAATGAGGCATCGGGCATCGGGCACAACGATAGGGCCGCCGGCGCTCAGCGAGTAGGCCGTAGAGCCGGTTGGGGTGGCAACAATTACGCCGTCGGCCCAGTAGTTGTTGAGAAATTCGCCGTTGATGTGCACGTTGATTTCGGCAATGGGAGCGCCGCGCTTTTGGAGGCATACCTCGTTGAGCACGTACTGCCGCTGGTCGGTGCATCCCTCTACCTGCAGGATGGTGCGGCGCTCCACGTCGAAATCGCCGGCCAAAATGCACTTCATAGCCTCGCCCACTTTATCAATAGAAACGCTTGACAAAAAACCAAGCCGCCCCGTACTCACGCCTACCAGCGGTATGTCGGTTCCGAAAACCAGCGAAGCTGCGTTGAGAAAAGTTCCGTCGCCGCCAATGCTCATGAGGCATAGTACCTCCGGCGAAAGGTCCTTTACATCGGCAAACAGGTTTACTGTTGGGAGCAGCAGCTGGCGCTCATTGCTCGATAAACTATAAAAGAACGGCTCATACAGTAGCGTTGTTACCCCTTTGTCGCGCAAGCGCCGCGCAAGCCGCAATATCCCTTCGGCTTGTCGGGCGATGCTATTACGACTATAAATAGCTATTTGCATTATATTAATTTGGTTCCAAGGTAATTTTTTTTCATAATCTCTCTACAATCTAATCTCTCTTGCTAATCTATCTTGCTAATCTCTCTTGCTAATCTCTCACTTGCTTTGTGGTGCCTTTCAGCTTGTTTTTTCGCTTGCATCCGATAGCAAAATAAAGTGCTAATTTCGCAGAAATATTTGATTTTTCAACGCCGAAAAGAATGGTTAAGCTGTAAATAATGTTTACGTCAACAAAAAAAAACGGCCATCCACCTAGTGGACGGCCGGTTTACTTCTAAAGTAAACAAGGGTTATTCGCGAGGGCGAGCAGCGTTTACACGCATGTGGCGGCCTCCTACCTCCTTGTCGTTTAGAGCTTCGATGGCAGCATTGCCTTCGGTTTCATTGTCCATCTCAACAAAGCCATAGCCTTTGGAGCGGCCGGTTACTCTGTCTCCAATGATTTTCGCGCTTGTTACATTGCCGTATGCAGCAAATTCGTTTTTCAAATCCTCCTCTTTCATTGAGTAGGCAATGTTACCAACATAAATCGTCATAAAACAAAAATTAAGTAAGTGAAATAAAAATTAGTAGTGCAAATATAGTAAATTTTTCATCGTTCTCACGTTAAAACTCAAAAAAAATAAGTTTTAACAAAAAATAAGTCATCTATCTTTAATTATTAATTTGTAATAGATTGAATTTCAGCAACATGCAAAATCAGAAAATCTTGAGAAAATATAGTTGTGGCGAATTTGGCTAAACCGTAAAGATTTCTTACCTTTGTATTCCTTTTGGCAAGCGTACTTGTTGACCGCCAAAGCACATCAAAGCATATAACCACGCCCCTTTAGCTCAGCGGTAGAGCAGCTGTTTCGTAAACAGCAGGTCGTCAGTTCAAATCTGATGAGGGGCTCTGCAAGTTTTTGAGCTGCCGCGCTGCCGGCAAGCAAAAGCCGTACCGGAAAAAGCAAAAAAAACCTCGCGATTTTTTCGCGAGGTTTTTTTTTTGCGACAGGCATGCAGCAAGGGATACGCTGCTATGTGTTCATTCCTCCGCATACGTGAACAACCTGCCCGCTAACGTATGCCGACAAGTCGGAGGCAAGGAACAGCGCCACGTTTGCCACATCTTCGGGGGTTCCGCCGCGCTTGAGGGGGATGCTTTCCGCCCACTTGGCCTTTACTTCATCGCTCAGCTGGTTGGTCATGTCGGTGATGATAAATCCCGGCGCAATGGCGTTGGCGCGAATACCGCGCGACCCCAGCTCCTTGGCCACCGATTTGGCAAGGCCAATCAGCCCTGCTTTGGAGGCCGAATAGTTGGCCTGCGCTGCGTTTCCGCTCACGCCTACCACCGAGCTCATGTTGATAATGCTGCCCGCTTTTTGGCGCATCATGGTGGGCACCACAGCATGCGTAAAGTTGAACGCCGACTTCAGGTTTACGTTGATGACCGCGTCCCACTGCGCCTCGCCCATGCGCATGAGCAGGCCGTCGCGCGTGATGCCGGCGTTGTTGACCAAAATATCAATACGGCCAAAATCCTTTACAATCTGCTCTACTACGCTATGCGTATCCTCGAACAGCGCAGCGTTTGAGGCGTACCCTTTGGCCTTTACGCCGAGGGCGGCAATTTCGGTTTCGGTCTGCTTTGCGTTGTCGTCAATGGCCAAATCGGTGAACGCTACGGCAGCGCCTTCCGACGCCAGCTTGAGCGCAATAGCCTTGCCAATGCCGCGCGCAGCGCCGGTTACAACGGCAACTTTACCTTCTAACAGTTTCATGTTTTTGAGTTTAATAGTGAATTTATAAGTGAAAAAAAAATATGCTAAACAGCGCTATACGACGCGTGTCGGCAGGCCTCAGCAAAGCTTCAGCTCTGCCGCAATAGCGTCTATTTTTTTATCCAGCGCCCGGGTAACGCTGTCAAACTCGGCGGTATCGCTAAGGCTTTCTCGTACGCCGAAGTAGAACTTTATTTTAGGTTCTGTTCCCGAGGGGCGCACCGATACTATGCTGCCATCCTCAGTTACGTACTGCAGCACGTTCGACGTAGAGGGCTGGTCAATAGGTTTCGTAAGGCCGCTTTTTACGTCTTTCATCTCCAGCGTTTGGTAGTCGTATATTTCTTTTACATCCGATCCGGCAAGGCTTTTGGGGGGGGCGGCGCGAAAATCGCACATCATCTGCCGAATGGCCTCCAGGCCTTCTTTGCCTTTTTTGGTAATTGAGATTTGCCGCTCCTTGTAGTATCCAAACTTTTTGTAGATGTCGAGGAGCAGGTCGAACATGCTCAACCCCTGCTCTTTTGCCCAGGCCATAATTTCGGCAGCCAGGCCGCAGCTCACAATGGCGTCCTTGTCGCGCACCAGCTCGCCCACGTTGAAGCCAAAGCTTTCTTCGCCGCCGCCAATGCAGGTTTTTTTGCCCTCGTACCGGCGCACAATTTCGGCAATATACTTAAACCCGGTGTAGCAGGTGTACCACTCCACGCCAAACGCCTCGGCAATATCGGCAATGAGGTTGGTAGTAACAATGGTTTTGATGATGTACTCCTTTCCTTGCAGCTTACCCAGCTCTTTCCAGCGGAGCAGCAGGTAGTAGGTAAAAATGGAGTTTGTCTGGTTTCCGTTGAGGATAAAGAAGTCGCCCTTTTTATCGCGCACGGCCAGCGCAATGCGGTCGGCATCGGGGTCGGTGGCGAGCACCAGCTCGGCGTCGGTGGCCAGCGCCTTATCGACGGCCATTTTGAGCGCCGCCGGCTCTTCGGGGTTGGGCGAGTGAACCGTGGGAAAATTACCGTCGTTTACATCCTGCTCGGGCACGTGGATAATGCTGGTAAATCCCATTCGGCGGAGCATAGCCGGCGCCATCTTTACGCCGCAGCCGTGCAGCGGGGTGTAAACAATTTTGGCGTCCTTATGGCGCTCCATGGCTTCCGGCGACAGCTTCAGCAAGCCCTCAATACCGCTGAGGTATGCCTCGTCAACGTCTTTGCCGATGATTTCGACGGCGCCGCTTCCACCCGTAAACTTCACCTGCGAAAGGTCGGTGATTTTATTCACCTCGGCAATAATATTCTTATCGTGCGGCGCTGTAACCTGCGCGCCGTCGCTCCAGTAGGCTTTGTATCCGTTGTACTCCTTGGGGTTGTGCGAGGCGGTAACCATCACGCCGCTTTGGCAGCCCAGCATACGGATGGCAAAGCTCAGCTCCGGCGTAGGTCTCAGCGCGTCGAAAAGGTACACCTTGAAGCCGTTTGCCGCAAAAATATCCGCTACAATTTTGGAGAACGCTTCGCTGTTGTTGCGGCAGTCGTGCGCAATAGCCACCTTAATTTGCGGCAGGTTGGCAAAGCTTTGCTTCAGGTAGTTTGCCAGCCCCTGCGTAGCCATGCCTACGGTATATTTGTTCATGCGGTTGGTGCCAACGCCCATTATTCCGCGCAGGCCGCCGGTACCGAACTCCAGATTTTGGTAAAAGCAATCTATCAGCTCTTCGATGTTGTTTTGCGCTATTAAGTCGCGAATGTGCTCCCGTGTTTCGCTGTCGTAGCCATCGCCGAGCCACAAGCTTACATTTTCCGGCATTTGCAGGCTCTTCACTTCTTGATTTGTTTCGATCATTTTGTAATTTATTTGTTGTAATTTATTTTTGGTTTGGTTTTATCTACGCTCATTTTTCTTCGATTTTTACCGCTTTAGCAGGCTAACAACGCCATGCCGGAGCCGAACTTTACCCTCTCTCCCTGCTCGCATCCTGTCGCAGATTTTGCCCCTTAACGACGGGTAGATTTTTCTTTTTGCAAATATACGTAAAATCTTTTACTCCCCACAAAAGCAAGCAGGTGCATTTCAAATTGCCGCTTTTTATACTCCACACGACCAATACGCAGATGCGGCAGGTTTTCGCGATGAGCGCAGATCAAGAGGCAAAAGTTTGATTTTTCAGGCAGCGGCGGAGCTCTCGCAAATTAAGCCTTTCTTTGTATGAATACAAGATATAAAAAATGCGTTCTTCTACTGTTTTACAAGCGTCAAGTATCTCAAAATGATTGGTTAAAGTGGTTAAATTCAGAAATTTTGAGAATTGTGCCGTCGCTGACGGCACAATTTGTTCTGTCTGTAAAACAAGGCTGTTTTCAATTTGTGCAGCTTGTGATGGCGCAAATTCATTCAATTTCAGATGGTCTTGGTATTCAACAAATGATATCGAAGAATATGCTTCGTAAAAAGCAACCATTTTATAAATTGTTCTTCTGCTGTAACCCCGCAAAGTAGGGTCTTGCGTCCGTAAATATTCCGAAAGCTGCATAACGGTTTTGCTGCCCCAAGCGGAATTTTTGAGGCGTACGGAAACAAACGCGCCTACCTCCCACGCAGTAAGCAAGTTTTCATTGTTCACGGTTTGCAACGCGCGGGAACGGTGCTGGGAAATAATTCCGTGTACCTGCTGAAATTCCTGCGTTGCCATGCTGTTTGTATTGTCCATCTTGTATTAATCCGGCTATTTTGTTTTACATAAAGCTACTAAAATGAGCAATTTTAAGCGGTATTTCTCATTGCCTATTAGGCTCCGCTACTCAAAAAGCGGCAGCGTTTGCAGGCTGTCTATCCAGTGCGCAATCTCTACGCCGTAGGTATTTTTTATTTTTTCCTTGCTGAGCACGCTGTAGCTCGGGCGCGGCGCCGGCGTTGGGTAGGCGCTGCTCTCGATGGGCAGCACCTTGCAGGAACGCCCGCCAAGCTTCATGATTTGCAGGGCAAAATCGTACCAGCTGCATACTCCCTCGTTGCTAAAGTGAAATACGCCGCCTGTAAATTCTTTTTCGTGCGCTGCAACCTTAAAAATAATGCTTAAAATACACCGCGCCAAATCGGCGGCGTTGGTTGGCGTACCGACCTGGTCGAACACCACGCTCAGCTGCTGCCTTTCGGCGCCAAGCCGCAGCATGGTTTTTACAAAGTTGCCGCCGAACTTGGAGTACAGCCATCCGGTGCGGATGACCATGCCGCCGGAGTAGCTCAGCACGCTTTCTTCGCCGCGCTTCTTGGTCAGGCCGTACACCGATTGCGGGTTGGTATCGTCGTCCTCGCAGTAGGGCGTATTTTTTTTCCCGTCAAAAACGTAGTCGGTTGAGATGTGAATGAGGTATGCGCCCGTTGCTTCGCTTGCCTTTGTCAGGTTTTCCACGGCCACGTGGTTAATTTGCTCTGCCGGCTCTTTTTCCGTTTCGGCTTTATCTACGGCGGTGTAGGCGGCGCAGTTGATGACGAAGCCGGGCTTTGCATTTTCAAAAAATACCGACACCGCCTCGGGGCTGGTAATATCGAGCTCCGCCACGTCGGTAAAAATAAGCTCAAACGCCGAAGCGTAATTCTCCGCCAGCGCTCTTACTTCGCTTCCCAGCTGCCCGTTGGCGCCGGTTACCAAGATTTTTTGCATGTGATGATTCATTTTCAAATTCTATTTATGCTTCACCTTCCAATATTTTTTTGATTTCATCAATATCCGGCAAAGCGTTACGCATTTTTTCGGGCATTTTGTCGGCAGTGAGGTAGGTTGCTACACCCATTGGCTTGGTATAGTCGCGGACAGCGAACTGCACAAAGACTTGATTCATTTCCTTGCAGAGAATAATACCGATAGAAGGGTTTTCGTGCGGTTTGCGTACGTATTCGTCCAGAGCCGACAGGTACAGAAAACAATTCTTCGCCTGCCACTTCCACGCGATATTGGTTACCGATGAAAGAGAAATCGCGCCCTACGGTCATTATAAACTTTTTGATATTGGCAACAATGGCGTGCTCCACTACTCTTTCGTCTAAATCCTGCTCTTTTTCGTCGAGCTGTTCCACATTGATATAATCCAGTAAATACTCATCTTTGAAAACACCAATGGCTTTCAACGCCTGCCTCATGTCGGGCATTGCCTGTGCGAAGTTGTTTGGCATGGAGCCTTGCTTGCCGTAGATGTCGGCTTTCAGATAGTCGCGCAGGGTATATTTGCTCCAAAATCGGGTAGCGCACTCGTGAATGTAGAACATACGGGCTTCCAACGACTTCACCTTACTGAGGATTTCAATATGGTGCGAAAAGCCTATACTCAAAAAATCATTCCAGTCAAATTCGCCAGCCACCGGCTGGCGAATTTGGGCAAGCAACAGATTTTCGTTCACAACTAAATCGGTCGCCGCTGGCGGTCGATTTATAACACTTTCATTTTCTTTTAATTGCAAATCGCCAGCCAATGGCTGGCGATTTACTAATAGCGCCCACTCGTCGTAAAAAATACGCATGTTTTTTATATTCGAAGCCGAGAATCCTCTTAATCCGGGCAGCTCCTTTTGCAGCGATGCAGAAATATTCTCAATGGCTCCCGTTTTCCAAAAACCTTCCCTCGAATTGAGAGAGACATAGCTCCCTATACCGTAGTAGAGAGATAGCTGCTCTCTGT
The DNA here is from genome assembly GCA_031266935.1 of Prevotellaceae bacterium. Taxonomy (GTDB): domain Bacteria; phylum Bacteroidota; class Bacteroidia; order Bacteroidales; family UBA932; genus JAITMY01. Next base: position 512 of record JAISAC010000057.1, on the reverse strand, counting down.
TTACAGTAGAAGCGGCTCTGTATTGGCTGCGTAAAATAGCCTCTTTTATGGTGGATACGGCTTCTTTGTAATTTGGACTTATCTCCATCTTCAAACTCCTTATGGATAAAAAAAATAAATAATATATAAATGTTCTATGTCGTCTGTTCTATGTCGTCTTTGCATCCCAGCGGGATGCGTCGCTCGGTAGAAAACACGAATGGCATCCCTCTTTGGCATCCCGTAGGGTGGGGTGTCAAAAATTAGGGTACAATTTTTTTAAATTTACGTTCATTATTTGTTATTCGTCATATCTCTTATAGAGGACAATGTTGGCAGAAAATTGCATGTTGGTTGATGTCGGTAAATCCCGTAGGGATGGCATGTCGGTAGCAAATCGCAAGTTGGTTGACGTCGGTAAATCCCGTAGGGATGGCATGTCGGTAGCAAATCGCATGTTGGTTGACGTCGATAAATCCCGTAGGGATGGCATGTCGGTAGAAGATGACATGTTGGTTAATGTCGATAAATCC
>JAISAC010000055.1 GCA_031266935.1 Prevotellaceae bacterium | reverse complement strand
ATGCCGCAAATTCCCGCGTAGCTTTCGTCCAAGCTGATATCAACAAGGTGGTTCAAGTCGCTGAAAATGCTGACTTTTGAAAATTTTGTAACGCCCGTCAAAAGCACAAACTTCAAATGCGCATCAGCGCCTTTGAGAACGCCGTAGAAGCCTTTCAGCACATTCCTGATTTCTTTATTTGCACCGGGGTCGTCTATCGTATTAATCAGCGACTTGTCGTATTCGTCAACTAAAACAACCACCTGTTGGCCTGCTTTTTTGTGCATTTCTGCAATCAGATTGTCAAAACGGATGGACGCTTTTGCCGCAACCTCCTGCATGCCGTATTCTTCTTCATACTTTTTCAGCATGTCGTCAAGCACGATTTCGAGCGTTTGCACATCGCTGTATTCCGATTTGTTGAAATCAAAATAAATAACAGGGTATTTGGCCCAATCCTTTTCCAGCTCGGCAATTTTCAGCCCTTCAAAAAGCTCGCGCTTCCCCTCAAAATAGGCTTTGAGCATGGAAAGAAACAGGCTCTTGCCAAACCTGCGCGGGCGACCAAGAAAGTAAGGTTTTCCCCATGTTGCCAGGCGATAGGCATATTCGGTTTTATCAACATAGAGGAAGTCTTTTGTACGCAAGTCCTCAAAATCCTGTATGCCTACCGGCATTTTTCTTAAAGCGGTGCTGTCCGCGTTGCTGTTTTCCGTATTCTGTGCCATGCTGCTACATTTTTTTTATTACCGCAAAGATAAACAAAAAACCAATTCGATAGCGATTGGATAAGCATTAATTACAAAATGTTCGTTAGCGTATTTTTAGCACACAGATAACGCAGATTTTCAGGATTTTCACAGATAAATTCCTACCTGCGTTTATCTTTTAAATCTGCGTCATCTGCGTACTTAGCTGACCGCCTTCGCAGGGATGACGGGTTGATACCAAAAAGGAGGAGGAGAAAATCTCCTCCTCCCTCTCCATTCTTTCTCTCAATCAACCTTTCGATTGATCAATCATTCACTCATTCATTCACAATTACCAGCCTCTTGGTTACCAGCACCTTTCTTGAGGCGTAGGTTTCCTTGAGGATGTAAATACCGCTGATGGCAGGCTTGCGTACCTCCCGACCTTGCAGGTTGTAGTAAACGCTTGCTACCACGTAGTCGCCGGGTTTAATATTGTCAATGCCGGTGGGGGGTGCGGGGGTAGCAGGAGTTGCCGATATGGTCACGGTTACGTCGGCGGTAACGGTAACGGAAACGGTGTAAACTCCATTAGCATATAACGGATCAACGTCCTCACCACCAACTTTCACCGTTGGATTTTCGTACCCTGCTTTCAGGCTAAACCGAATCTCAAGCGTAGTACCGGCGGAGGTTGGATGAATGTTACCACCGGTTGGAGAGCTCACGATGATAGATGCATTATCGGCAGCAATCGTAACAATGGGAATGAGGGTTGCCGATATGCTCAGCGTTACGTCAGCATCCGACTCAACAATATATGAGTACTCTCCATTGCTCAGCGCAGGCGTAACAGGCTCACCGTCCAAGAGGACAACCGGATTCTCATACCTTTCATCTACCCTGAACTTCACCTCCAGCGAACTGCCAAGGGGTACAGGGCGGGTACTGCTAACGTCTGCAGGCGCAGTAATGGTTATTTCTTCGCCTTTGTTAATGGTAACGTTGTAAGAATTAGCAAGTATCGTAATCTCAAGGTTGTTTGGCGTTTTGGGCGATACTTTGCCGGATGCGCTCACCGCTGCCACCTGAACAGTGTAGATACCGTAATCCAACCCTCTCACCGTATCGGTGGTACGCGGGGCCGGTACGCTCTGTACCGAATCGCCCTTCAGGTAAATCGTGTAGGATGCTACTCCGTCGCCTGCAGCGGCAGGGATCGAAGCGTCCCAGTGAAGTATAATCTCGCCCTTACCGTCCGTAAGATGGGGTACGCCATCCAAGTTTTGAGGCGTGGAGGGCGCTCCCTCTGCTACCTGATACTCGTATGGCCCAATATCAATAGCGCCGCCTATTACACGGGGCTGCCCCGCTATATCCGTTGCGGGAACAGCCGTGGCGGGGGCGGGAGGTGCAATGCCAATACCGGCATCTTCGGCTACGCTCGGCAGCAGGGTAACCCAGCCCGCGCCAAAGAGGGCGGCGCTGTCGGTTGCCGCAATGCAGGCGGTGGCGGTGAGGTTGCCGTAATCAATCCTGTCTATAATGTTGTGGCTGAACACAGGCGCAGGGATACCGGCGGCAACGTACACGTTCTCTACCTCCGGAGCCTCTCCGCTGGTGTTGAGGTTGCTCCAGAAGATGGTGTTGTAAACCTGCTGGCCGCTGTCGGCAAAGTACACGCCGGCTCCCCGCACCGTTGCGCGGTTGGAAGCTACGGTAAGGTTGCTTACCCTGCCGATAGGAATATTATTGTCCGACATATCGGCGCAGAACGAAAGGCCGCCGCCATAGCCGGCGGTGTTGTTCACTACAACGTTGTTGTGCACACCTGCGCTGTCGGCAACGTAGCGCAGGAATATCCCGCCGCCGCTGTGAGCGGTGTTCCCTTCAACTATACAGCCCGTAATGGAAGCTGCGCCAAGAGCGCTGTACACGTAGATACCTCCACCTACACCTTTGGGATCTGTAAGCGAATCGGGGGTAGTAGGAGAAGCAGGAGGAGCAGCATAAGCAACGTTGTTGCGGATTTCGCAATTCCGGATAGTCCTGTACCCATCCATCGCTATTCCACCGCCATTTTTCGCTCTATTCCCCTGCACCAGGCAATTTTCAACAATGAAGGAGTTCAACTTAACCTCACCCTGAAGCCACATTCCACCAGCATTATAAGTATTGCCTTCACCTCCAAAGTTCTGTACAATACAATTCCTGATAGAAACGCTTGCGCTTGCTGTTGTAACTCTGGCTTGCCAAGCAATTCCACAGGCATCTCCGCTGCTATTACCCTCCAGCACCAAGCCATCTATAACGATGTTCCCCACAGGAGGCTCATCGGTAATGCTGCCACTAGTGCCACGACTGTGAATAGCGTATCCACTTCCACCTTTTTTTATCTTTGTAGGGTTGGCAAACTCCCAGCCTTTCTCGCCCACCTTGGCGCGCTCATCGGGGCTATTTTCGTAGCCTGCAAATCCCCCGTAGAGCGAAAAACCATCAATGCCTCTGCCATTCATAGTCAGCGCAGCCTCAATGGTATGCTCTCCCTGTACCCACACCTGAGCATTCGGTTTTTCGGCGGCGGCAACGAACGCCGAATCTACCCTGGCCTTCACGCGGTCGGCAGGCTTCCCTATCCAATTCCCTGCATACCATATTACAGGATCACTCTGATCATTGGTGGAGAACGTGCTGCTGGTTGGATTGGACAAGAGGCCGACTCCATCAAAAGCCTTTACCTCAATGCTATAATCAGCGTTTGTTGCCAAGCCGCTTAGCGTGTAGCGCATTTTCCCGTTCAATCCGGCAAGAATTTCATCAGAAATGTCGGCCAGCTTTAGCGTGTCGGTAAACGCGGTGTCGGTGCCGCTGACGGAAATAATGTACCCCGCCAAAACTCCGTTGTCGGAGCTAGCGTCCCACTCCAAGCTCAACACGCTACTGCTTGCGCTGCTGAGCTTAAGGTTTACGGGCGCAGTAGGCGCAGTATAGTCGGCTGTGCGTACCTTCACCGGCGCAGAGGCGAGCGAAAAGTTGGGTTGTCCTTCAACTATTTTCTTTGCCCTTACGGTAAAGGTATACTCGCGCCCTACCTGCAGGCCGATTATCTCAATAGTATTGTTGTTGTCTATGCTATCCACTGCAACGCCGTCACGATATATGATGTACGTTGTTGGCGCATCGTTGCCTTGCACATCCCACGAGAGGGTAAGAGAGGTCTCTCCTACTGAGCTGGAGTCAAGGTCAACAGGTCGGTCAGGCGCAGAGGCGCCAAGCGTGGTAAGCTGGAGGGTTACCTTGGGCGCTGCCCCTCCCCCGTTGAATGCCTCCACAGAGAAAGTGTAAGCTGTTGCTGCGGTTAAGCCCTCTACCACACAGGAAAGGCCGGATACGGTATCAACCGGAGTGGTTGCCTCATCCAAGCTACCCTCATCCCTGTAAATCCTGTAGCCTGCCGCCCCCTCCGAAGCTTCCCATGCAAGCTCAACTCCGGTCTTAGCTACTTGTCCGGTTAGCCCGGTAAGCTCGTCAGGAATGGACGGCATGTACTCGTAGGGGCCAATGTCTATGATGTCGTTTGTTATTCTGGGCTTACCTGCATAATCGACGGTGGGCAGGGTAATATTGCCACCTACAGAGGTAGTTCCCTTGTCAACACCCGGTGAGGTAGGCAACGTAACCCAATTTTCGCCAAAAATAGCGGAGGAGTCGGAGGTAATGATACAAGTAGCCCAGTCAGCGGCGGGCATATTAGAGTAGGTAATTTTGTCAATAATGTTGTTCTTGAAGGCAGCAGGAACGTAAGCCTGGCCAGCTGTCTGAACGTTATTCACCTCCCCATTAAGCTGGTTGTTATATAAAATACTGTTATACACCACTGTGCCACCTATGTAAAAATAGATTCCTGCCCCGGAATTTCCCGCACGATTGTTGGCTATGGTAAGGTTGGAAAATCCCGCAAGAACCGGAGTACTGCTAGTGTATGCAAACAAAACTCCTCCACCGGACTGAACTGCAGTATTGTTTACCACAATACAATTATGTATGTTGTATTTAGCAAGAGGAGATGCTATGTGTATTCCTCCACCGCCATTACCGCCTGAAGTACCATTAGCAGCATTTCCTTCAATCAAGCAGCCGATGATAGTAGGAGCAGTAGCACCATTATCTCCAGTAGCTCGAATACCTCCACCGCTGATAGCGGATATATTGTTTCGGATGATACTATTTTTAAGAGTTTTAGGTCCCTGAATCACCACCCCTCCGCCACCGGTGCCGCCTACACCCTGATTATTTTCTATCAGGCAAGAATCAACAATAAAAGAAACTATTGCTGTTGTTCCTAAAAGGTTCAATCCTCCGGCATAGTTATTGGTACTATTCTTGAAGTTTCGTACCACGCAATTCTTAATGGAAACGCTGTTTGTTTCAGAGGCGACACTCCAATAAACTCCATAATGGTTGGCGACAGCATCAGCACTGTTTCCGTCCAATACAAATCCGTCGATAATAACATCCCCTTCGACAGGATCAGTAGTAGAAGAATTATAAAATATATAGTTTGTACTACGCTTCAGCGTTGTCGGCGAAGCAAAGTCCCATCCTCCTTCAGCGTTAGGCTTCCGGAGGCGCTCTGCAGGGCTGCTTTCATAACCTGCAAATCCTCCGTAGAAAGCAATACCGCTTGCCTTACCTGCGCCGGATAAGGTTATGGCTTCCGAGAGGGTATGCTCTCCCTGTATCCACAGCTGGGCATCGTCAACTTTAGAAGCCTCAGCATATGCTGTAGATACGCTGCTGTAAGTTCGGTTAATGGGTCTTCCTGTCCAGCCGATCCCTACGTACCACACAGGGCAATCTGCGTCAGCAGTGGTGGAAAAGGTGGCGGATGCTGCCTCTAATGATTCATTTTCTGCCCCGTCTTTCGCTTTTACCGATATGTCGTACTGAGTGCTTGCCGTTAACCCCGTCAGCATGTAGCTAAGCTTCCCCTTGCTCTGCGAAAGTAGAACCTCGTCGCTAAAGTCTGCCAAGTTCACCGAAGCAGAGCCGTCGTTGTAGGAGATGGCGTAGCTCGTTACGGCTACGTCGTCGGTGCTTACATCCCATTCGAGCGTCAGGGTGGTGCCGGTTGCCGCCTTTAGCGTAAGGTTGGCAGGGTTGGAGGGGGAAGTGTTATCAATAAATCTTTCAGCGTACTCGTAGGGGCCAATGTCTATAGTACCACCCAGTACCCTATCATTACCGGCGTAGTCGGTTGCCGGCAGGTCAATGCCCTCTACAGTGCCCATGTTGATGCCGGGCGAAGTGAGCAAGGTTACGTAGCTTTGGTCATAGAGAGCGGATGCGTCGGATTCAGGAATGCAGTCTATCTGGGTAAGATTAGTATAATCCTTATCAATAATGTTGTTATTGAAGGTAGTAACCGCATTATTGCCACTGTTTGAATAAAAATTCTTCAAAGTACTGCCGTCTGTATTGTTACAGAATATGCTATTATATACATTAACAGGTCTGTACGCATATATTCCTGCACCAGCTGCCGACGTGCTTCCCACCTTATTGTCGGCAATGGTAAGGTTGAAAATTGTTGTATTAGTAGCGGTACCGGTTGCTCCAGAAGTGAGAATACTAATACCACCACCACCGTAGTTGCCTACAGTTTCATTATTCACCACAATACAGTTGTATATAGCATACTTATAGGTATGTTCACGTACCGCTATTCCGCCACCCTGAGCACTAGCTTTATTCCCATCAATCAGGCAATCGGCAAGGGTGAGACCGATATCGTTGGTGGCAGTACCCTGATAGAGAAGAATACCACCACCGTTACTAACGGAAGTATTGCCTCGAATGGTGCTATTTCTAATGATTTTTTTCCCTCTGGCATATATTCCTCCTCCACCGTTGCCAACAGCACTGCTTCTTCCCGCATAGTTATTTTCTATCAGGCAGCCATCAATAGTAGCAAGAGAATCATTCGCAAAGTAAATACCGCCGCCATTACTTGATACAGTTCTGTTGCCTCGGACAATGCTATTCTTAATGGTTTTGTTAGCCCCTGAAATATATAATCCTCCTCCCCCTCCGGTTCCTGAATTTACTCCAGTTTTATTACTCTCTATCAAACAATTGTCCACTGTAACATTTGTAGTTGCTCCAAAAATATAAATACCTCCGCCATTGTTGGCTGCCGAATCATTTCGGATGGTGCTGTTTTTAATAGTACCAGCGGCGCCAACATATACTCCGCCGCCAATTCCATTGCTAATATTATCTTCTATTGTACAAGAATCAACAGTAGCAGTACCGAGGTAAATACCTCCGCCACCACTGCTAGAACTACCAGTAAAGGTGTTGCCTTGGATGACGCTATTTTTAAGAATATGGGTACCAGTAATATAAATCCCACCGCCGTTGCCTGCTCCCTGATTATCTTCTATCAGGCAGTTGGTAATAGTAGCAGTACCTCCGGTAGGAGCATGGACACCTCCGCCCGTACCGGAACTCGTGTTGTTTCGAATGATGCTATTGCTAAGGATTTTTGGACCAGTAATATACACCCCTCCTCCATTGTTTCCTTTATTATCTTCTATCAGGCATGAGTCAACAACAAAAGAGTTGTAGGCCGCGGTGCCAGTCAGATAAACTCCACTATTAATACTTTTAGTGCTACCAAACTGCTTTACTATGCAATTTTTTATAGAGACATTTAAATTAGGTGCCGCCGACCCAGTATTACAATAAATTCCACGAGCAGAATCTACTTGATTTTCATTTCCTTCCAGCACTAATCCGTCTATGGAAATATTGGTCATTTCCGCTGGATTTGAAAGATTATTAAGATAGAACATAGCATGATTGGCAAGTCTTCCTCCCTGCTTTAGCGTTGTTGGATGAGTAAACTCCCAGCCATTTCCCGACGGCTCTTTTTGGCGCTCGCTAATGGAATTTTCCGTACCGGCAAAGCCGCCATAAAACGACACTTGCTTGTTTGTAAATGAAAAACAGGTGACACCAGAGTATGTCCCCTCCGCTATCCAAATCTCGTCGCCTGCTTCGGTATCAACATTAGAGAAAGCAAGGTTGGGAGTTGTATATCGGGGGGTTTTACCCTCCCATTGGGAGTCACTTTTGCCCACATATACTATTTTTGCAGAAAGCGGCTGCAATCCGATAAAGGTGGCCGCGACGAGCAGCCCCAAACTTAAAAGTAATTTTTTCGTTTTCATAATAATTGTTTGATTTAATGGTGAATAATAATGTTTAAAAATTAAACATTTTGGTTTTGAATTTTGAATTTTATAAATTTTGAGAAACCTCATTTTTACCTAATTTTTCTAACTAAACAACCTCAGTAGCAATAGATTGTGTCTATATTCCCAACCTCATTACCTCATTTTTCCGCAATAGCAACGCAAGATTTAAAACAAAATGCACGTATTCCACTTTCATCGTTTTAATGAGGTAATGAGGTTACATTACGTATATTAATTCGTTGCTACTGAGGTTGTTTTGTTAGAAAAATTAGGTTGAAATGAGGTTGCAGGCAGACTCATTTCGGTTGCAGGCAAACACATTTTTCATTTTTTCGCAGGGCATTTTTCATCGCTTTATTTCCGCTGGGCATTTTTCATCGCTTTAAAGAGGTGTTTTTGAAACATCATTTTCAACCTAATTTTTCTAACAAAACAACCTCAGTAGCAATAAATTATGCATATATCCCCCCAACCTCACTACCTCATTTTTCCGTATTTTTCTTATTTATTGTTTGCTGATAAAACTTCACATAATCATCATATTCTTCCGCAAAACTTTTGGTTTTGTGATGTTCAGGTTGATTTTCGATATACAAGCACAAATCGTGAATGCTGCGCTTTGATACCGAAAACGCCGAACACGACTGTTGCCAATGTATTTTTCAATCCGCTCCCGATGTTTTTCGAGAATGAGCGACATCCGATTTTGCGTCGTAAAAACAAAGTGCGTGTATAAATTATTATACTCTACTTTCATCGTTTTAATGAGGTAATGAGGTTACATTACGTATATTAATTTGTTGCTACTGAGGTTGTTTTGTTAGAAAAATTAGGTAAAAATGAGGTTGCTCCTAATTATTAATTATTAATTATTAATTGTTAATTGTTAATTGTCATCAGTACGCTTTTCTGAGCTTTAGGCCGTAGGTTGCGTAGCCTCCGCCTACGCAGCTACCTGTGGCGGTAATGCCCAATACCATGCAGCATGGCGCTACCGCTCCCTCCTCCGGGTCAACGGTGGGGGAGTTTCTGGCGCTCCCCACCGCTTCGAAGTCCAAAATCAGCTCATCCTCCGTTCGCTGAATGTGCGCCATCACCGGAACTTCGCTGTTGTTGCAGGCATCACCGGACTTCATGGCGCCAACCAGAATTGTCTGGCCGCCGCCGCCTGTGCCCGAAAAGATGGAACCTCCAGCCTTTGCAACCGGAATGGTAACGGTTGCGCTGTCCAAATCTACCGTGCCCATATAGTCGTTAATGCCCGAAGCCCATACAGATTTTATTTCAAGGAAATTCTCAATCTTAATGATGTTGCCTGCCGATACGGTGATAATCACGGTATGCGATATAGGATTATAGCCACTTCTGTTGTAGTAGCCCGAAGCTCTCCAGGATCCAACCAAATCGCTAACCGTCAGCGGGCACTGCGTAATGGTAACCGTTTTTGCCGGGCTTCTGCCGCTTACGCCCTTGGCGTTGTAGCCCTCCACCGTGTAATCGCCCGACTTCCGGGCAGCCAAAGTGCGCGACGGACTTTTTTGTACCACGGAGTCGCCGTTCCAAAACCAGATGAGGGTATCCGCAAAGGCAATTCTCGGCGCGGTGAGCGTTACGGTACCCTTGCCGGTAGCCGCATTGCAGCTATTGGCGTCGAGGCCGGTAATGGGGTCGGTAATCTCCAGGGGGGGTGGGCACGTGCTCATCGTTACCTCCTCTCCCGCGCTCCATACTCCCTCGTTTCCGGTAATGTTAACTCCGGTAACGGTGTAGGTGTGCGTTCCGTCGTCGGCTACGCTGTACTGGGTATCCGGGCCGGTAAACACCTCTACGCTGTCGCGGTACCAGCGGTAGGCCAGCGCGTACTCCACCGGGTCAATGGAGAGTATTACCTCGCACTCGAACTGCTGCATGGCAATCGCCGGCGCGGGGGAGGTTGGCTGTAGGTATCCCCGCTGCACCAGCTTTACCGTTTCGGTGTTGGGGCCGGCAATGATGTAGATGGTCGCATTTCTGTCCGGCGTGTCCTCGTTGGCCACCATGTTGGAGTCGGCGGTAACGGTTATGGCCTGCACGCCCTCGCCGGAGGTGGCGGAAATTTTTACCCACGAGGTTGTTTTGGATATTGTCCACTTTCCGGAGGCCTGAACGGTGAGGGATATCGCCCCGCCTTCCGACGGAATATAGTCGGCGGAGGAGTCTATGGCCAAGGTTGCCTGCTCCTTTTCCTCGCAGGTGACGGCCAGCGCCGCCATGCAAAGCAAGGCTGCGCGCGTAACGTATTTTTTCACTATTTTTTCCGCTGCTTTTTTCATGTTCATCATAATGGTTTTCGTCTAAAAAAATTATTGCTCTACTAAGGTTGCTGTTAAATACAAATAAGGTTTTTACGTATAAGGTGCTGGATGACAAACTACTGAAACGTCAGCGTTCCCGGAATAAAAGTTGTCCGCTGCGGGTCGGAGGTCAGGTACAACCCTCCTACCGGGCTGGTGAGGCCGGGCGTTTTGTTCTGCACCCAGCCTGCCGTAAACTCGTTGCCCGAAGGCGTAATGCTGACCTTTGACGTACCAACTCCCGTTTCGGCATCTCCCGAGTGCAGCAGGAACTTCAGGAGGCTGCTGGCAATCAGGGGGCCTACCTTGTCCATGTTGCCGTTGAGCTGGGTGTATCCGGTAAAGTACAGCGCGTCCCCCCGCCGGTTTACCCTGAAGGAGGCTTCGGCGATAACGGTAGCGGCGCCGGCGGTACCTGTTGTGGCGTAAGCAACCTGCAGGCGCAGCTGCTCCTCGTAGCGCTCGTTCATCTCAAAAATGAAGGTAAGGCTCCGTATGAAGAGTGAAGTCGAGGCCGAGGCCGCCGTGTTGTACATGGCGTCATATACGGCAAGGAAAGGCCCGCTCAGGGTACTCCCGCCGGTTACGTTCAGCTTCGACTTGTCCACCGTAATGGCGTTGTAGGTTTTGTTGGGGCCAAACGGCAGGCTGTAGAAAGGTGCCTGGTAGTCAAAAACTACATACTCGCTGCCCCCCGCAAAGGCAACCCTGTAATCCTTGCCGTCCCATACAATTCGGTCAAACTCCAAGTTCCTGTAGCGGAAAGGCTCTACGAGGCGTATGTTGGCGTCCATCTCCGCAAACACCGGCGCAAATACCGTGCTCGCCTCCCTGGTAGCATCGTCCACGTAGGTAAACGTGGCCAGCCGCCGGCCAACGGTCATTTGGATGTAGAAGCCATCCACGTTAATGGTGGGGTACTTTGTAGCTTCCCAGCGCTTTGCCGCCGTATCCTTGCGAGCTGTGAGGGCCAGCTGCGAGAAGATGGCCGCCGTATCGTCCGGCGTGGCGCGGGTAAAGATGAAGGGGCACTGGCGCTTTCGCCCTACCGCTCGGAACTCGCTGCCGCCAATGTCTCCGCTAAGGCTCACGTCGGAGTCGGAGAGCAGGCCAGCACCCACGGTAGCGTCCGGTATCGCCATCCCCGGGTCGTCGGGCAGGTGGATGTAGGTGTAGGTGTCGAACATCAGCGTGGGGTACTGCATCTGCTTCAGGCGGTAGCTGCTTTCCTTTGCAACGGCGGCGGTCGTTTCGTTCACATCGCCCAGCATGGTAACTTTGTTGCCCGGCGCAAACTTCATCCAGAAGCGGTACGCGCCGCCAGCTTCGCCCCTGTCCTGCGTTCCTACCGTCACTAACCATCCACAGGGAGCGGCGCACAGGTCGCTTTGGTATTTTTCCAGCTGCTCCTGTATGCGCTCGTCGGGGGTTGCGCCAAAAAGGTACTTATCGTCCTCCTTGCAGCCCGCCGCGCCAGCTAGCAGCGCTACGGAAGTCAAAAATAACAGCGATTTTTTCATATTAATTTTGAATTTTGAATTTTGAATTTTGAATTTTGAATTTCGTTTAGCCCCCCCCCCGTATGCTAAAGCATACGGTTAATAAAGTGCCGTCCCTGCGGGACTTGCCGGAAGCGATGCCCGCTTGCCTCTCCCCTCTCTCCTCTCCCCTCTCTCCGTATGCTAAAGCATACGGTTAATAAAGTGTCGTCCCTGCGGGACTCATTACCTCATTTTAAGAAAGTTGAGTTCTTAGTTTTTAGTTCTTAGTTCTTAGTTTTTAGTTCTTAGTTTTTAGTTTTCTTCCATCAGCTGCTCAATGGCCTCCTGCACGGTGTCCATCAGGCCGTTTTTTCCGCCCGAGTAGGTTTCGTAGAGGTCTATGCCCCAATTTGTTTTGAAGTAGCTCAGCACAATGGCCTCCTTCTTTCGGAGCTTTTCGCCGCCGTCGGTACCGGCCAGCGCGACGCGGGCGTCAAACCATCCCCGGCCGTAAACAAGTATGGTAGAGAGCGTTTCGGCCCAGTCCTCTTCGGGATTTGCTCTGGCGTACTGCGAAACAAAGCCTGCCGCCTGCGCTTCGCCGTCGCCAAGCGAGCTCCACTGCCCAGAGTAGGATTCGCTGCAAATGGTTTTCCACTCGTCGGGGTACAGCATGTTAGCGCTCAGCGTATGGCCGTACTCGTGGTGGACGGTTTTCATTCGTCCGCGAATCTGGTCTGAGTTTTTTACGTCAAAGCCATTCACGTTGAACAGGGTAATCTTGTTGGTGCCCTCCGCCGTTCCGTTTGTCTGCGTACTTTCGGTATATTCAAAGGAGCCTACCAGCACGTAGCGCTTAGGCGACATTTTTTTAATAATTTCGGGGCCGCCCAGCTTTTCGTAAGGCTCAATCCAGACTTTTTTGATGGCGGCCATCAGCTCCTTCACCTTCTCCTCCTTCACAGGGGTGTAGTTGTAGCGCTGGTTCACCTCGTAGGGATCCCACTTGTACTTGACGTCGATGTTGTACGGCTCAACAAATTCCTGATACAGCCAGTCGTCCAGCTCTGTTCTCTCCCACGTGTCGCCGCCCATGCCCACCAAAAGGCTGTTGGGGTTTAGCGTATCCTTGCTACAGGCCGCCATCGTAACAAGCAGCGCAACCAATAATCCTGTTCTTTTCATTAATTGTTAATTGTTAATTATTAATTGTTAATTATTAATTATCTTTCGTTTGGCTCTAAGCCGAATTTAATTGCCGTTTCCGGAATTTGCCACTGCCGCCGCGGGTCGTCCGGCATCAGGTGGTCTTCGCTGCCGTCCATAAACTTGTGGTGGGCGGGAATTTTAAAGCGCAGCACGTCAAACCATCTCCACCCCTCGTGCACGTACTCCGAGCGCCGGGTTTCGAGCAGGAGGAGCATCATAGCCCGCTTGTCTTCGTCCCACGTATCGGCGTTGTAGGCTTTGTGGTCGGTCAAAAAGTTAAAACTCAGCAGCGACGGGCCAAGGAAATCCTTGATTTTTGGTATGCTCAGCACCATCGTTCCCTCGCTGTACTCCGAGGCGGGCTGCGAGGAAGCGCCGGAGCGCTGGCGGTAGTAAACGTTGAAGTCGTTAACAGCCGCGTCGAGACGCCCCAGGTGGATTTCGGCCTCTATTCGGTTGAGGATAACCTCCTCGGCGCGGATAAACGGAAACATCACGTATATCCACCCGCCGCTTGAGGAGGTTGAGTAGAAGTACTCCGAAAACTTGTATATGTAGAAGCATCCCCTGAAGCTGGTAGGGTTGTAATCCGTAAACGGCCAGTACCCGCCCGTAACGTTTGTCGTGGAGTTGGAGGGCACGGTGGACTGCACCGTCCCGTACTGGCAAGTCCACGAGCGGTTGAGGTTGCTGTTGGTTTCGGCAAGCAAAAAGTTATGCTTGCTTTCCGACAGCCGCCAGGCCGCTTGGATGACGCTGGCGGTAGTCCCCCAGCTCTTGAAGGCGGCAAAGTAGGTAGCCGCCCACGTGTTGGCCGGGTCGTTGGCCGGCACGTTGTCAAAGGTGCTTGTCCTCACGGGTAGCGGAACGACCTGCGTAGTTAGCTCCACCACCTTCTCGAACTCGCCCTTGTAGAGGTAAAAGCGCGAGGCGAACGTCAGCGCGGCCTTGGCGGTAAAGTGGTACGCCGACACCTTGAACTCCGATTCGGGGGGCAGGTTTTTCAGCGCCTCCGTAATATCCTCCTCTATCCGCTGGTAAACGTACTGCACGGTTTTGCGCTCGTAGGTTGCCAGCACCTCCGTTTCGGGCTTGTCGGCGTAAGGGATGCCGGGCGCGCTATTTGGCTCCCCCGGTATGTAGGGCTTCGAGAAGAGCGTTACCAGCAGGAAGTGCGAGAAAGCCCTGCACAGCAGCGCTTCGCTCCGCTGGTAGCGCAGGGCGTCGGGGTTGGCGCTTGCCTCAATGGCCTCAAGGGCGTGGTTGGCGGTGGCGATAGCCTTGTAGCAGCTATTCCAGAACCCTGTCGGCGAATCGTTGTGCGTTGAGGTTCGTGCCTCGCGCCAGTAGTAGGCGTCCTCGTTGATGATATACTCGTTGCTGGTGTTTGACCTCGTGGACGTTCCGGCGCGGCAGGTTGCGTCGTCGGCCATGGCGTTGGCGTAGGAGGCGTAGGAGGCCTGCGGGTACGCCGACACCAGCAGCCGCTCAATTTTTTCGTCGGTATCCAGCTCCGTCCGGTTGTCGGGAACGGTATCCAAAAATGCTTCGCACCCCGAAAAAAGCGCAAGGCAAAAGGCAAAAGCCGCAGCAATATTTATTTTCGATTTTATTTTCATAATTATACTCACATTCGCTTTCATATTCATCGTTATATTCATTGTCATAATGCTTTCATAATCAAATTTATATCCCCGTTTAAAATGATAAATTCAGGGCCAGCGTTACCTGCCGCTGAATGGGCTGGGCAACGCCGCCGGCAATTTGAAATTCCGGGTCTTGCCCCTTCAGCTTCTTGTCGGAGTAGAGCAGCCACATGTTGTTGGCGGCCAGCGTGAACGACATGCCCTTAATGCCACCCAGCTTTTCGGTTATCTTGGCCGGCATGGTGTAGCTGAGCGATACGGTTTTCAGCCGGATAAAGCTCCCGTCGGCAACCCGCTCCGTGGAGTAGTTGTAGGCGCTATAGGGGTTGCTGCCGCCGGCCATCGCTCTGGCGTAGGCGTCGAGGATGGAGGGGACGTCCGTTACGTTCTCGTCGCCGGGCAGCGTCCAGCGGTCGTAAAACTCCGTCGGCATGGCGTCCATGTCGGAGTACTGCCACCGGAACGCCGGGTAGAGCCGTATCTTATTGCCAAACTGATAGCTGAAAAACAGGTTGAGCGACAATGCTTTATACCGAAGGGTGTTGTTAACGCCGCCGGTAATGGGAGGGTCAACCGGCCCTTCGTATTTAAGATACTGAGTATTATTACTTTGCCAGTAAACCGTGTTGGCAGTTTGGCCGTCTTCGTTGATAAACTGCGGTACGCCGTCGCTACCAAGCCCTTTATAAACAATGGAGTATAGCGACGACACCGGCGACCCCTCAATATTTCCGCCTTCCGCCCGCACCAAATCGTAGATGCGCGGGGTGTTCTGGGAGTTAATAATGGTATTTTCGGCGTAGCCAAAGATGAGGTTTGTTTTCCACGTCCAGCTTTGCCGGCGGAGGAAAGTCAGGCCCAGCGTAACGTCAAGCCCCTGCCCCTCCAAGTCGGCGTAGTTGGCCTGCTTGGTAGCCTGCCCGCCAATGCCGGAGGTCATAAAGTTGCTAATCAGGTCGTAGCTGTTGCGCTTCCAGTACTCCATTGTGAGGCTCAGGTAGTTGTTGAACAGTATAAGGTCAAATCCGACGTTGAGGGTGTAGGCCTTTTCCCACGTCAACTCTTCGTTGGCCACCGACGAGAGCTGCAGGGCAGGCTCCATTTCGCTGGTGAGGTGTCGGCGGGTAACCCTGTTGTAGAACACCGGCGCCGTGCTCGCCAGCCGGGGCGGCATGCTCGCCACCAAGCCGTAGCTGGCCTTAAAATCGAGGTTGTTGATAAACCGCAGGGGCTTCATAAACGGCTCGCTGCTTGCGTTCCACTTGCCGCTCACCGTCCACGTTGGCAGCCATCGCGCCGACGAGGAGGCGCCCAGCTGGTTGCTGCCCTCGTAGCGACCGGTAACGGCAAGGGCGTAGCGCTCCATGAACAGGTAGTCGGCGTTGAAGTAGAAAGCGGCGCCGCGGTCTCGGGTGGTGGTCATAGCGTAGTAGTTCCGACCGGACTCGGTTTCCATTTTGATAACGCGGGGGTCGAGGTATACCACGCCGCCGCTGCTATACTGGTAGCCAAACCCGCTGTTGGAGTACGCCTGCCGGTCGGCCGAGCGCACCTGCATACCGCCCACCGCGCTAATCCGGTTGTTGTCGCTAAGCTGCTTGTTGTAGTAGAAGCTGCCGCGAACGTCGTAGCTCCACATCGTGTTGTTGAAGCGGTTGTAGAGGCCGCCGTAGGGCATTACCACCACAGCCTCGGCGTTGGGGTAGTCGGGGTCTTCATACAGGTTTGGGTTGTTGGTCCTCACGGTGCTGTTGTACGCCGCCCGGTAGGACTCGGCCATGTTAGAGCCGTCCTTGACCGTATGCTCCCGGATGGTGTTCATGTAGCGGATTGAGCCAATGGTGGAGAAACGCAAATCTTTGGAAATCTTTACGTTGGCTTCACCTTGCAGCTTTATGTCCGCCACCTGCAAGTCCATAGTATTCTCCTGTAGCTCGTTGAGGATGTTGAACGGGGCGTAGTTGCGCTGAAAATATTCGAGGTTGCCGTTTTCGTCGTACAGCGTCATGGCGCGGCTGGTGTTGAGCGCGTAGCTGAACGGATTGATGTCAAACGCCCGCTCGTAGTAGCCCTCCGTGAGGTTGGTGCCGCGGTCCTGAGAGCCGGGCGTTTGCTGCTGCCGAAGCGAGCCGTTGGCGCCAACGGCAACGTCCAAGAAGCGGTTGACCGTGTAGTCGTTGCGGAAGTTCATCGTGTAGCGCTTAACGTTGTCGGCAACCGTCCACCCGCCGTCGTTGTAGAAGCCAATGGAGGCGTACGACTTGGAGTTCTGCGAGCCGCCCGAGAAGCTCAGCGAGTGCTCCTGCACCAGCGAGGTGCGAAACAGCAGGTCAAACCAGTCGGTGTTGGCGTAGGCGTAGCGGTTGAGGAATACGCGCTTGGCCTCCGGCGTATTCTCCAGCAGGAAGCGGCCGGCGTCGGAGTCGTAGGTGGCAATATTGCGGTACATCTTGCCGTACACCCCCCAGCTGGACTGGTTCAGGATGTTGGTGGTGAGAAACCCAGACCGCTCCAGCTGCGCCAGCACAGACATCTGGTCGGCCGAATTCATAATGTTGAAGTCGCTGTAGGAGGGCTTGAGCTGCACCGAGTAGTTGCCCGTATACTTTATCGACGGCTTGCCCTCCTGCCCCCGCTTGGTGGTGATGACCACCACGCCGTTCATGGCGCGCGCCCCGTAGAGGGCGGTTGCGGCGGCGTCCTTCAGGATGTCGAACGACTCAATATCGTTGGCGTTGATGCCCGCAACGGACGATCCGAGCAAGGTGGTCGGGTCGCCGCTGGAAAGCTGGTCGTTCGACACGTTCACCATGTCCTCGAGGATAACGCCGTCCACCACCCACAGGGGTTTGTTCTCGCCGTTGATGGAGGTGGCGCCGCGAACGCGGATTTTTGGCGCCGCCCCAAAGGTGCCCGAAACATTCTGCACCGACACGCCCGCGGCGCGGCCCTCCAACATGCGGCTAACGTCCACAATACCCTCCGTGCTGATTTCATCCGTCTT
>JAISAC010000030.1 GCA_031266935.1 Prevotellaceae bacterium | reverse complement strand
CCTTTGAAATGAGAAAGCACAAGAAAAGAATTGTAATCGGCAAAATGGGAACCGACAAAATCCTCTGTAATGTTTTTCCCTTTTGCAAAAGGCAGGCTTATGGAGCCGTTTTCGTCCATGATATCTACCGGCGCGATGGCGGTAAAACCGTGGTCTGTGGCTGCCTGCTTGTGAGAGGCAGTATTGTCCCGCCGCCCGCCGTAGGCGGTATTACATTCAACAATTGTTCCGTTTACCGACTGTACCAAATCCCGGATAAGGTCGGGGGCAAGGAAATGGTGTCCGCCCGGCTCACCCGTGCTGACCTTTACGGCTACTCTTCCGGGCAGAGTTCGTTCCAATGCCTGATAAGCCGCCATTAATCCCGCAGGAGTGATAGCTTCGGTAATAAATACCTTAGGCTTGCGGGATGCGTTATTTTTCCGTCCGGAGGCAGGCGAATTGCAGTTGCTCAGACCACCCGCAGCCATCATCGCCAGCGTCGTTGCGCCGACGGTCTTTAAAAAATCTCTACGTTCCATATCATATTCTTTTATAAGATAAAGTGCAAAGGTAATGCGGGAGCTATATAGCTTGGTTTTCTCTGCGGCTCTTTTTTGCTTTGCTGTGAGGTTCAATTGAGCAGCAGGGAAGCGGAGCCTCTTCTGGAGTCCGATGGGCGCAGTGGTTTTATTCGGTACGATGATTTCCTTGATACTGGTCGTAACCGTGCCGTCGATGGCGTACTGGCTGCTTTTCAGGAATGAACAGCTAATAATGACGGGATGGGGTTTCGATTTCTTTTCGACTCTGAAAATACCCTCCGTACCTTGAAGTTTTTGGGTACGGAGGGTTCATCGGATCGCTTCAAACTGATAGTGCATTAGCGCCATTTTAATCAGAGGTCAATGCTGGGTGGTGTCTATATTCTATTGGCATGAAAATATATTTTGCCCATAGGGCATTCATATCAATAGAACAGCAGCTCAACAAGCCTGCTTTATTGCCCGTAGGGCATTCATCTTTTAGCTGTTAATCCCCAGTGGGAAAGCACAAAAATAGCCCGCGCACAGTATAGCAGGGAAAGCCTTATGTACATTTGCAAAATGAAAAGGGTAAAAGCAGCATACGTGTTCCCACGGCAAACGCCGCCTGGTGGACGAAACCCATTCCGAAAACACGCCACCGTCAAAATCGCTACCGAGGCGTACGGAAAGGAATAATTCCTTTTTTCGACCCAATTTTTCGCCTTCGCGAGGCAAATTTTACCCTCCATATCTCAAAGCGTCAAGGTACGGAGGGTATTTTCAGAGTCGAAAAAAAAAATCGAAAACCATCCCGTCATGGCTCATCTAAGCAAGTGGAATAACGTACCAATAATTTCATGTACGCCCTCACCTCCCCGTTGCCTTCTTATACTCCGACACTTTCATGAAATACCCCGTTGCCGCCTCCGTGTACTGGTCGCGGGTTTGCTGGAGGAGGCTTTGCGCGTCGAGCAGGTCGGATAGGACGGACACGCCGGCTTTGTAGTGATCTTCGTTATGGCGGACATTCTCTTCGGCAACGGTAATAGATTCCTGCGCCAGCAGGGTCTGTTGGTAGGCTTCCGTTACGGTGTTGCGGAGGTATTGCATTTGCGTTAGCAGCAGCTCGGAGGTTTCCTGACGGGTGTTGACGGCTTGCTGCACTTCCAGCCGCTTCTTTTTGATGGCGTGCGATCCGCCCCACCAGTCCGAAATCGGGATGGATACCGTCGCCAGCAGCATCCCGAAATCGTTTTTCATTTCGGTGGGTTTGCCGCCGTCGAAATTCATGTAATTGTATGCCGCGCCTACCGCGACGGCCGGGAGCGTTTCGCCGATTTTCATTTTTACCTGTAATTCGGCCACGTTCACGCTCTTTTCCAGCAGCTGGTACGTGGCAAGCTGCGGCAGGGCGTCGCTGTGGCTGACAAAATACTCTTCCGGCGCGGGAAGCGTGTCGGGCGACAGGGGCGCTACGTCGAAGGCGTTGGGCGAGGCGCCAATGTGCTGCGCCATGCTCATTTTCAGCAGGGCTAATCCGTTGTCGGCTTTAAGGCGGTTGCTTTTCAGCTTGTTCTGCTCAAGCTCCACGCGCAGCAGGTCGTTCTTGACCGTCAAGCCTGCCTCAACAGCCATGCTTACGTCGTGGCGGATACGCGCAAGCAGCGTTTCAGCCTCGGCGATGGTTTTCAGCTTTTCCCGCAGCGAGACGAGCTGCCAGTAGTACTGCTCGGTTTTGAGCAGGACTTCGTCGTCGGACAGCTGCTGCTGCAGGCGGCTCACTTCCAGCCCTGCCTTCGCCAGGCGGTTGCCGTTGACAATCTGCCCGCCGGCAAAGAGCGGCTGCATAGCCATCGCTCCCGCAATCACGCCTTTTTTCAGCATTTCGATTTTTTGCGGCCCACCGTTTTGCAATGCGTCAAGCGCTGCAGGGTCAACAGGCGCGCCGCTTTGCATTGACCAGCCTATTACAGGACTGAGAACGTCCATCATCGGCTGCATCATTGCCGACATATCCATGTCCATTGACATTAAGGGTTTGCTTGCCGTAAAACCCAAGCCCGTGGCGCTCACCGAAGGGAAATACTTGGTGAACGCTTCCTTTTTCGTCTGCTCCGCCGCTTCGATTGCCAGGCGGCTGTTTTTGGATTTGGCGTTGTTTTCCAGCGCCATTTGCTTGCACTTTTCGAGGCTATAAACCT
This sequence comes from Prevotellaceae bacterium, assembly GCA_031266935.1. Lineage (GTDB taxonomy): Bacteria > Bacteroidota > Bacteroidia > Bacteroidales > UBA932 > JAITMY01. Next base: position 359 of record JAISAC010000030.1, on the reverse strand, counting down.
CCTGCGCTTGCACCTGATAAAAACTTAAACACAGTATGATAGCTGTTATGATATTACTTTTAATCTTGTAATTATTAATTATTAATTGTTAATTGTTAATTGTTAATTGTTTCCGGTTTTTAGGAATAGAATACGGTTTCTATTCCTAAAACATGCGCTATCTGACTACTTTTAGGAATAGATGCTTTGTTTTTCAACCTTTACAATAAGACGGCATCATAATCAGGGGAGGAGAAAATATCTATCCGTGCGTTGCGGAGTTTGTAGAAATTCAAGTTTAAAATCTTCATATCTGAAATATTTTTATTGGATTTATTATTCAAATATTTTCCCGACAAAACAGCTGATTTGCTTTTACT
>JAISAC010000204.1 GCA_031266935.1 Prevotellaceae bacterium | reverse complement strand
TTTTGTTCCTGAGTGCAAAGGAACAAAATTCAAAAGGGCGACAAGGTTTTGATATGTTATCATATTGAAAATAAATTAGATACAAGGAAAATTAACTAAATTTAATAGACACGAGTGATCCTTTTTCAAGGTTGAACGCAACGAAGGCGGCGTTGTCATTACGTTAAATTCCATCGGGCGTTGGTGGGCGGCGCCATAAAATTCTGCGGCGTTGAGCAAAGAAATATAATAATCCCGTCCCAAAAATTTCATCAGCTGGTCAACATAATACACAGCAGGAATAATCCCTTTTGACTGATATTCAACGGGTACTATCACGTAAAATCCTTTCCAGACCGAACATATTTTGTGCTTACTAACCAAACGAGTCAGGCTTCGTTTCAGGCTGTCGGGATTTTGCAACGAAAAGTTTTCTAACGTTTCGAAAAAACTAAAACAACTTTTTCCCGATGATTGCATGTTTTCTATCCAATTTTTTACTGTATCCATAACTTCGTTGTTTACATTGAAACTGCAAAGGTAGACATTTTTTGTCTATTATCGCAGTTCTAATGTAATTGGCTAAATCTTTTTTTGAGGTGCTATCAATTATTTGTTTGTCAAAGCAAAAATTCTGCAGGACTTTCCTGTGTATAGTGCTACTAAGGTTGCTGTTAAAGACAAATAAGGTTTTTTACACTGCAATTCTTCAAAAACCTTATTTTTGTAACCACAAACCTTTCTGTCAATAAGGTTAATAAAGTCAATAAGGTTGAATGTGTGTGTGCTACCATGTTTTTCTCTCTACTAAGGTTGCCCTTAAAGACAAATAAGGTTTTTATGCCGCTCATAACCGCTATTGAGGAGATGCTGTTCACCGATAGGTTTCCTCTCGCGCATCTTTCGCTCGCATCAATAGCACCTCAAAAAAAGATTTAGCCATGTAATTCATATTTTGTCTGCAAAGTACGTATTTTCAGATAATTATCTCCACCGTATTCTTAATTCTTAATTCCTAATTCTTAATTTCTAACTTCACCTCGTCGGGGGCGTCGGTGGTGTAGGTTTTTATGCGGTCGGCTTCCTTGGTGAACAGGTTTTGCACGTCGGTGAGGGCTACCTGATGCGCCGGACGGAACTTGCCCGACTGCATGTAGCTGATGACGCTGCTCCGCAGCTGCCGCGCTACGATGCGCTCGTTCAGGTTGCTCTGTATGTCCATGCTGCACACCACCAGCTTGCCGCCGGCCACGCTCGCCTCAAAGAGCATGCCTATCTTGCGGTTCAGGAACCACGTGTCGATGGACTGCACCAGCGGCTGAAAGCCTTTCGGGAAGTCGGTGAGCTGCATTACCTGCGCCCGGTGCACCAGCTCCCACCACTGCAGGTTGCTGTGGTAGTCGGTGGGGAAGTCGGCAAAGAGCGGGTGCCGCGGGTTGACCAAAATTCCGGTGGTGTGCGGCGGGCGCATCTTAAACCACGAGGTATTCCAAAATACCGGCAGCAGGTGCTGCACGATGTCCTTTCCGTACTCTATTTTGCCGGCAGCCAGCAGCAGCACTCGGCCGCCCTGCCTTAGCGTATCCAGCGCCGGCCCGTCCAGCTGCTCGCAGATATATACGCTGTGCTCGCCGCCGGATGCGGGCTTAACGTCGGGGTACACCCAGAAATCCCAATCGTTGGTAAACTCCGTGCCGTCGATGCTCACCGTAAAGGTCAGCTTGGAGGCCTTCGAGACGGCGCTTAGGGGAACCTGTACGCTGCCCAAAGGGATGCAATTGCCTATGGGTACGTCCTGCAGCGCGAGCTTCCCTTCGGCCAGCGTTGCGCCGTGCTCGCTGCATACAACCCACGATGCCTGCGCATTTTGCAGGGGAGCGGCGCCAAAGTGCGCCACCTCAACGTCGGCTTTCAGGGTGTCTGCGCTGCGGAATACCAGCTTGTCGAGGCGAGCCAGGGGTACGGTGCTGTTGCAGAACTTGCGAAATTCGGAGGCCGTAATGTACTCCTTTTCGTCAAAAAACACGTTGAGTACGCCCACCAGCGCCGTTCCCTGCCCCGAGTAGTCGTTGAGCGCCAGCAGCTGGAAGCCGGCGTACCCGGGCGTTCGGAGCGTTTTCTCTATCTCATGCTTGTAGCACAGCGCCTGAAGCTTGCCCGAAGCCATCATGAAGTCGTGCCCCAGGTCGGCCATATCGTGGTCGGCTAAGTCTTCGCGGAAGAGCTCAAAGTTCTTTGCCTTGTTCACCCCCGTATATTTTTTTATCTCGCCAAAATCGGGGAATACGCACCACTGCCCCGTTTCGTGCGACACGTAGGGCTGGCGTATGGTGTCGATGCGCAAGCGGTAGTCGGAGCGGGTTTCGGGGCGCTGCCCCCACGCCAGCCCGCGCGCGCCGGCCTTCACGTGGTACTCGCTGGCCGGCTGCCACGCCCAGCCTTGCCCCACCGAGGCGCCGGTATATACGCGGCGCGGGTCTTTTTCCTTCCAGTAATTCACAAAGCGGCTCACCCACGGCACCCAGCGGCCTCGCGGCTCGTTGCCGCTCGACAGCATACAGAACGAGGCGTAGTTGCCGTAAGCGCGGGTGAGGCGCACGGTTTCGTCGAGCAAAAAGGTATCAATAGGCCGACCGTCGCCCAGCGACGAGCCGTGGTTAGGCCAGCTAGGGCCTTCGGGCTGCAGGTAGAAGCCCGTCAGGTCGGCGGCCGCAAAGGCGGCCTCGGGCGGGCAGTAGGAGTGAAAGCGCATGTGGTTTAGCCCGTGATTTTTGCAGATGCGGAATACCCGCTCCCACGCCGCCACGTCCATGGGGGCGTAGCCGGTAAGCGGAAAGTTGCAGTTCTCCACCGTTCCCCGCAGCATAACCTTTCGCCCGTTGACGTAAAAGTACTTGCCCTCAATGCTCACCTCGCGCATGCCAAACTGCACCTGCCGGCTGTCCCTCGCCTTGCCGGACGAGAGTTCGGCTTGCAGCATGTAGAGGGTGGGCGAAAATTCGTCCCACGCTTGCATATCCTCGCCCATTTTCAGGGCGACTTCCACCTCGCGGGTCTTTCCGGCAGCGCCAAAAGCCTGCGTTACCTCCGGCGCCTTGTGCGCCGACTTTCCGTTGAAGCTCCTTGCCGAGAGCGTAACGCTCCCCGCAGCCTCCCGGCTCAGCGTAATCTTCACGATGGCCTGCCTTGCGGCGAGGTCGGGGTACACCTGTATATCGTCGAAGTGAACGGGGTCTTTGGCCTCCAGCAGCAGCGCCCCTACTATGCCGTTCCAGTTGCCCTGGGTTTGGTCGGTAACGCTGTGCGAATCCTGCCCCACGTTGATAGCCTCTGTCAGCCTGTTGTCCACGCTAATGCTGAGGCGGTGCTGCCGTCCCGGCTTCAGCCATCGGCTGAGGTCAAGCACGTGCGGTACGCAGAAGGAGTTGCCGGAGCCGACCTCGCTGCCGTCCACCCAAACGCGGGTTACGATGTGGGGGCGCTCCAGCCGCAAAAATATTTGCTTGCCCGCCCAGCTCTTGGGGACGCTCACCGTCCGCCGGTACCACGCCACGCCAACGTAGTGCCGGTCGGGCGTAAGGAAAAACGGGAACTTGACGCTGCCCGGCCGGCGGTACTTCTCGTAGCGCGGATCGCGGTAGAACGAGCTGTCGTAGAGGCTGCCCGTCCACCGCGTATTGAGGTCGGGAACGTCGCCCAGCAGGTTTTCGGGCATGGAACCCGGCAGGTGGATGCGCTCGTCGAAGGGGCGGTTAAACCATTTTTCGGCAACGCCCCTGTCGTCGCGGTCAATTTTGAACTCCCACTGCCCCGACAGGTCAATGATGTTGCCTTGCGCAAAAGCGCCGATTGCCGGCAGCAGCAGCATGGCCAAATGGAAAATGTGCTTACAATACATAGTTTTTAAATTTTGAATTATGAATTTTGAATTTTGAATTATGAATTATGAATTTTTGCCCACGAATTACACGAATTTACACGAATTAGAAATTACGAATTAGGAATAGCGGGGTGCATTTCAAATTGTCGCTTTTGCTCATTCCGTAGGAATGAATCGCTCGGTAGAAAAGGCAACGTTCCGGTGGTTGTCGGCATCCCGTAGGGATGCATCCCTACGGGATGCCAAAG
>JAISAC010000220.1 GCA_031266935.1 Prevotellaceae bacterium | reverse complement strand
CCTAATTCCCGCCGATCTATGCCGTTAAGAATATCGAGCGATTCCTTGTACATGCCCATTATGCCCAATATTTCGGCAGTATTCATCTCGGCAATGTACACGTACTGCCGGTTTTGCAGCTCTTGGGCGATAATGAGCTTTTTGTCGGCTACCGACAGGGCAGCGCTCATGCTGTAGCGCCGATATTCTTTATACAGCTTTTGGTAAATACGGAATCGCTGCTCAAGGCAGGCTTCCTCGTTCAGCAAGATTTTCAGGCTGTCGATACGGCGCTCCCTTTTTTCGGCGTACGAGGACTTTTCTTTTATCGTCCTGTCCAGCGCAAGCAAAAGCGTATCTCGCTGCCTGTGCGCGGCAAAAGCAGCAGCTACCTGAAGCAAAAGGAAAATTAAAAATACCGACCGGCGCATTTTCGACATTTGATACTTACTAAATGTTAACTCGGAGGCAAAGGTAATACTTTTAAGGATAAAAAAATAAAAAAACGAAAATGTTCTATGTCGTCTTTGCACCTCAGCGGGACGCGCGATAGCTACATGCGATGCGTTGGCTACCGAGCGATGCAAATCAAGGGTTTAAAGTGGGCGGCGGCGCAGAGTTGAGGTTGGTACAATTTTTGGTGAGCAGCATCCGTTATTATGTAATGGCTTACGGATGCGGGATTCTCCGGCCGATGCTTGTGCGCCGGCTATCGCTGTGAGGATAATGTTTTTGTTTTTTTGCCATTCTTCTTTACCTTTGTCGTTTTGTCGTTACCTATACAGTACATGATACGGTATTTTCTTTTTGCGCTTTTAGTAGCAATGTGCCACGCTGCACCGGCAGCGCTACGGAGGGATTCTATCCGTTTTCCGCAGCAAATTTACCTTTCGGCGCTGGTGCGCCAGGGCGGCCTGATGATCGCCTCCAGCGAAAACATCCCCAAAAACTACTACACGGGGCTGGATGTGCGCGTTGGGTGGCAAACGGACAACGCCTCCGGCAACCTTTTTGACGCGATGTACCGCTACCCGCACTACGGGCTGGGCTACTACATGGGCAACATGAACGGCGTTATCATGCATAGCAACGCCCGGAAAGGCTTTGGCAGGCCGGCGGCGCTGTACGTTTTTTTCGGCAGCCCCGTTCACCGCGGCAAGAGCATGGCGGTAAGCTACACCATCAGCGCGGGGCTGTCATACAACTTCAACGCCTACGACCCCGAGGAGGCGCCCTACAACGTGCTGATAGGCAGCAAGCGGAATGCCTACATTGACTTCGCCCTTGACTTTTCGTTCCCGCTCTCCCAGCACTCTACGCTCGCCACCGGCCTCAGCTTCCAGCATTTCTCCAATGGCTCCTACCAAAAGCCCAACAGGGGGATTAACCTGCTGTCGGGGACGCTTGCCTACCGCTGGAGCAGCTACCGAAGCAGCGATAAGATGTACATGCGAACACCTGTCCCGCTGTGGGAAAATATGCTTGAATGGTACATGTTCGTTGGCGGAGGCGTACGGATGATTGACACGGATTTTGATAAAAACAAACCGCGCAGCAGCAAGCGCTGGCGCTGCAGCGCTATCTCGTCGGCGGCAATGGTGCAGACCAGCCTCCGCCGAAAGCTTGGGGTTGGCTTGGACTTCTTCTACTTCGACTGGGGGGAGCATGTGCTCCGATACCGCGCCGACAAGGAGGGCAGAGCGGGCGTAAAAACTTCCGTAACCGACAACATGGCGTTTGGCATCTACCTTGCGCACGAGGTGGGCTACAAGCGCGTGTGGATGCTTACCGACCTGGGGATATACCCGTTTGGGCGCTTGGGCGATAACCCTGTAAATCCGCTGATTTACGAGCGCCTGGGGGTAAAGTGGTACCTCTCCAACCGCCTGTTTGCAGGCGTTGCCATCAAAGCGCACGGAGCAAAAGCCGACTACGTAGAGTGGACCTTGGGCTACTCGCTGATTAAAAAAAAGCTGCTCTGAGCCGATTTGATCCAGCTGCGCTAACGGGTGTTGGGGATTTATATCAGCATGTTACATCCTCTGGAGAGGCTGTGGTCAATGCGCCCCAGCACCTCAAAGCTGCCATCGGCGTTTATTTTTCCCAAATCTTGCGTTTCGATAAACGAGCAGGAATTTTGGTTGGCCAAGTCGGTAACGTTTACGCCCCCAGCGGCGCCCGCTGCGGCCGGAGCAAGCGGGTTGTGCAGGTCGCGTAGCGCCACGCGCATCCACGGCGGCGCAAAAAACCGCCCGCCACCGGACGAGTACGCCTGCGACAGCAGCTCCGTCATGCCGTACTCCGAGTGTATGGCTTCTACGCCAAAGCGGCTGCATAAAATCCGGTGCAGCTCCTCGCGCGGCAGCTCCCTCCGCCGGCCCTTCATGCCGCCCGTTTCCATGACGATAAGGCCGGGAAGCCGGAGCGAATAGCGCTCTGCCAAATCAAGCAGCGCAAAGCTTACCCCGATAAGAATTGTTGGCTGCCGCCGGCGCTGCAGCAGCTCAAGCCGCGCCGCCAGCTCGCTGTGGTTATGCAAAAAAAATCCGCCCTGCGGGTGCGCGCTTTGCGCCACCAGCCGCTCCACCATGTACACCAGCGACGAGCCTTGCCGCTCGGCGTAGCCCGGCAGCAGCGCAAGGATGCAGTATTTTTGCGGAGCACCGTAAAAATGCTCAAATCCGCGCAGAAACGATTCCTCGTACAGCCGCACGTCGGAAATGTGGTGGCGGCTCGTCTCTGCGCCGGTGGTGCCGCTGCTGACAAAGGTTACCTGCGCCGCCGCGTCGCCGCAGGCAACGCGCTCGGTCTTGAAAAACTCAACGGGCAAAAAAGGTATTTGCGCCGCGCGGCTCACTTCCTCCGTCCGTACGCCCAGGTACGAGAGGTAGCGGCCGTACGGCGCGCATGCCTGCGCCTGCCGGTAAAAAGTATCGAGGCTCACCCGCCCAAATTCGGCGGCGGTGGTAATGGAAAAAATTGATGACATCTGCCGGATAAAGTTTAAGGGTAATCACACCTCTCCTGTATCGTAACACCTGATAGCTGCTGCTTTTGCCGAATTGAAAAATATAACGCTGCTAAAGCATCAGGTGCTGCGCGCGCACAAAGATAGCATATTGCCCGCAATTTATGCTGCACACGGCACAATACTTTTACCCCTTGTCGTGGTGGTGTCCATGTTCAGAAGTTGAGTTTTTAGAAGTTCCCTTAGCCGTTAAGAAAAGATTTATCCCTTAGTCCGTATCTTCCAGAAAAAAGACGTCCTCTACCTTTTTGCTGCACACCTTGGCTATCTTGAGAGCCAGCACGGTTGAGGGCACGTATTTATCCGCTTCAATCGCGTTAACGGTTTGGCGGCTAACCCCAATCATTTCCGCCAGCTGCTGCTGGGTGACGCGGAGTATGGCGCGCTCTACTCGGATGTTATTCTTCATTGCGGCGTGGCTTTGAGCGGTGAATAATAAAGTAGTACCTTGCAATAAAGACAAACAGTATCGTAAATAGATTTACAACCATCGACGCGAAAAATCTGTCTCCGTAGAAGAATAGCAGGCAAAAGATTTGGATAGCGCAGGCAGCATACGTAGCCCACATGAGGGATTCCAGCCGAATTCGGGCAATGTACTCATCTTCTTTCTTCTCCTTTGAAAAAGCTACAAAAATGGCGCTTACAATAATCAATATGCCCGCCGCCTCCTGCGTGAAGTTATCGTCTGCTATCTCCCATAACCGGAAAGGAGGTGGAGTGGTTCCCCCCAAGTACCAATGCTCCGGCAGCAAAGCGAGCACCTTGATGTTGAGAAACGAAAACGCAAAATCCTGAAAAAAAGCCATATACCCAAGTAATATGGAGGGGAGTAGCGCTATCCATCCTACTACCCTAAACCTGTTCGGAAATAAAAAATTTGTTTTCATACATTTGATTTTTTTAGATAAATAATTAGATAAAATAGCAACGGCACAAATGTAAGAAAAACATTCCAAATAGACAAATTTACTTTACATAAAGTCCCGTTTGTTTTACATATTCGGTTTGTTAATATGGCATTACCAAAAAATACGGAACAAGCAAAAGCGGCAACTTGAAATGCATCCAATGCTCTCCAATATTTTGTAGAGTTGGAGCAAAGTTGTATTTTTGCGGGGTAGTATACTTGTGATTGTAGCGTTTATAACTAATCCTTAGCTTCTTAATGGATATTTTTGCTCAACTTTTGGTGGCGTCGCTGGCGTCCGGGTTAATGCTGTTTGGCGCGGTGTATATGGTGCTGCGCAAGATGCTGGCAGCCGAAAGCCACCGGCGCAACGTACAGCTGCTGTCCGCCGCCAAAGAAATTACCCTGCCGCTACGCCTGCAGGCGCACGAGCGCTTGCTGATGCTGCTGGAGCGCATTTCGCCCGAAGCGCTGGTGCTGCGCATACACCGCCCCAACGCCACCACCGGCGAGCTGCACAGCGAGCTGATTGCTGCGGTGCGCTCCGAGTTTGAGCATAACCTTTCGCAGCAAATGTACGTATCGCCGGAGCTGTGGAGCGTAATTTCTATGGCAAAAAACAGCATGATTTCGTGCGCCAACACGTGCGCCGCGTCGCTTTCGCCGGACGCGCCATCCATACAGCTGGCGCAAAAGCTGCTGGAGTGGCACGTGAGCAACGAGCTGCCCACCGACAACGCCATACGGCAGCTCAAAAAAGAAGTGGCAAGAATGTTTTAGGCTGCACGGCTGACTTTCATACAACTCATTCACTCACTCGTGTTAATTTTTAACCCGCATTGGGGCCTATTTTTTTCGCTTCACTTGATATCTTCAAACAGCAGCCATCATTTTTATCCGATTTCACTTTCAGGAGAGATATCTTACGGCTTTGCCAGCGCTATGCCGGCTATCTCCTCCGGCTTGTCCGCCATGTAGGCGGGCCGGAAAGCCTCCAGCTCGGCGCGGGGGCGAAATCCCCAGGTAACGCCGCAGGCAGCAACGCCGCTGTTGAGCGCCGTTTGCATATCCACGTCGGAATCGCCCACGTACAGCGCCTTGCCCCTGCTGACGGCGGTAGCGGCAAGAATTTCGTAAACAATGGCCGGGTTGGGTTTGGGTGCAATGCCTTCCCGCTGTCCCAGCACCCGGGCAAAGCGCACCTCGGGAAAGTAGTGGGCAACGAGCTTGCACGTTGCCGCGTGATACTTGTTGGAGGCAACAGCTACCGAAATGTTCAGCTTTTGCAGCAGCCTCAGCAGCGCAGGTATGCCCGGGTAGGGAGCGCTGTGCTCCGTATCGTGCTCCTTGTAGTAGGGAAAAAACGAGGCGCGGAGGCGAGAGATGTTCTCCTCCGTTTTTTCGCCCTCCGGTAGCGCCCGCTCAAGCAGCTTGCTGACGCCGTTGCCCACAAACCACCGGTAGGCTTCTGCCGGATGGGTGGGAAAACCGTTGGCGCGCAGGGCGTGGTTGGCGCTGTTGGCCAAGTCGGCTATGGTGTTCAGGAGCGTCCCGTCGAGGTCAAAAATAATCAGGTTTACCATGAAATTCGTCAGAGCAGCAGGTCTGCCGCAGCCTCGTTGCGCTTGGCCTTGCCTGCAATAAGCTCTACCAGCGTCAGGGCAAATTCCAGCGAGAAGGCAGGACCCTTGCCGGTTACTATGCTGCCATCTACCACCACGGACTGCTCTGTGGCTAAGGTTGCACCGGTGAGGAATTTTTCAAAGCCGGGGTAGCAGGTTGCTTTTTTCCCGCTCAGCAGGCCGAGGCCGCCCAGCACCATCGGCGCGGCGCAAATGGCGGCAATTTTTCCGCCTGCTTTGCCAAAAGTAAGCAGCAACTTTTTGAGCTCCTCAAACTCGTTGAGGCGAGTTGTGCCGCCGGGTAGCACCAGCAGCTCGGCGCAGCTGAAGTCGGCTTCGCCAAACAACAGGTCTGCCGTCACCTCTACGCGGTGGCTAGACGCTACCTGCTTAGAGTCCTCTACCGAAACGGTTTTTACGTTCAACCCTACTCTGCGCAGCACACCTACCGGGGCAAGCGCCTCTACTTCTTCAAATCCTGTGGTTAGGAATACGTATGTGGTTTTCATATGTGTTTTTCATATTTCTACAATGCTACAGTTTACAATCCAAGCGACAAACATACGCGAAATTTTTTGGATTTACAAGCGGCGTAAAAAAACCTGTGGCGCCATGCACTTGTAAATCTCACGATTTTCATATAAGTTTGTCCCGTGAAGCAAGAGGCAAACCTCAAACTTCAAATCTCAAATCTCAAAAAAAAAACGGGTAATACTTACATGAAAATTCTGCTCATACAAACCGCCTTCATTGGCGATGTAATCCTTGCCACGCCGCTGGTTGAGAAGCTGCACCGCTTTTACCCCAACGCCCGGGTTGATGTAATGCTGCGCAAGGGCAACGAAGGGCTGCTTGCGGGCAACCCGCACGTAGGCAAGCTGTGGGTTTGGAACAAAAAGCAGCGGAAGTACCGCCACCTCTTTGCGCTGCTGCTCAAGGTGCGGCGTGAAAGCTACGACCTGATTGTCAACCTACAGCGCTTTGCCGGGACAGGCCTGTTCAGCGTGCTGGCAGGGGCAAAGAGCGTTGTGGGGTTCGACAAAAATCCGCTGTCGTTCCTGTACAGCAAGCGGATAGCGCACCAAATAGGTGGCGGGCTGCATGAGGTGGAGCGCAACCTCCGCCTCATTGCCCACCTCACCGACGCAACCTTTGAAATGCCTCGGATACAACCTCAATCTAATGATTTTCAAATTGTTGAAAAGTTTAAGGCGAAACCCTACGTTACCATTTCGCCTACCTCGGTATGGTTTACCAAGCAACTTCCCGCCGAAAAATGGGCGGAGGCCATTGCGCTCATTGACACGGATAAATCCATATATCTACTTGGCGCTAAGGGAGATGCTGCTGCTTGCGACCTGCTTGTGCAGCAAAGCGGAGGTCGCGCTGTGAACCTTGCCGGGCAGCTCAGCTTTTTGCAGTCGGCAGCGCTTATGCGCGACGCCGCCATGAACTACGTGAACGACTCCGCCCCCATGCACATTGCCTCGGCCATGAACGCGCCCACCACCGCCGTTTTTTGCAGCACCGTACCTGACTTTGGCTTTGGCCCGCTTGCGCAGAACTCTCGCGTGGTAGAGGCTACTCCATCCCCCGCCTGTCGCCCGTGCGGGCTGCACGGATACAAGGCTTGCCCTGCGGGACACTTTCGCTGTGCGCATGATATTAAGCCGGAGCAGCTGGTGGCCAACCCGTAAGCTCCAAAGGATTTTCATTCGGGAGAAGAAACTTTATGCACCAACTTTTTTTCATTGCTGCTGCTGCTTGCCATCGGCAAGAATTTTTTCTATCTTCTCCTTGCTGAACCCTGTTATAGCTTGCAGCTGCTCCGGTAAAAGTCCGTCACGGCTTCCGGCGAGAACTATCTCTACAAACGCTTCTTCCCTGCCTTTCTCCAGACCGATAGCCTCGCCTTTCTCCAGGCCGATAGCCTCGCCTTTCTCCAGGCCGATAGCTTCGCCTTTCTCCAGGCCGATAGCTTCGCCTTTCTCCAGACCAATAGCTTCGCCTTTCTCCAGACCAATAGTTTCGCCTTTCTCCAGACCAATAGCTTCGCCTTTCTCCAGACCGATAACCTCGCCTTTCTCCAGGCCGATAACCTCGCCTTTCTCCAGGCCGATAGCCTCGCCTTTTTTTAGACCGATAGCTTCGCCTTCAGTTTCGCCTTCTTTTCTGGCATCAACTTGCACGGTGCGGGCGGTGCTGACGGTATCCCAGTAGTGGTC
>JAISAC010000152.1 GCA_031266935.1 Prevotellaceae bacterium | reverse complement strand
TCCCTCTTTGGCATCCCGTAGGGATGCATCCCTACGGGATGCCGACAAGCACCGAAACGTTGCCTTTTCTACCGAGCGATTCATTCCTACGGAATGAGCAAAAGCGACAATTTGAATTACACCTTTTGCCACACATCATAAAACTGCTATATCTTGTTTATTTCGTGTCTCTAAAACGACAGATTTACGCCCAAGTTGATAACCCTTTGCAGCGGGTAGGATGTGCCGTTGCTATAGTAGGTGCTGGGAGTACGCAGTTCGGGATCCCAGAGCTTGAACTTACTAAATACCAAAAGGTTTGTCCCCGACACGTAAATTCTTGCGGCGGTCATGCCCACGCGGGCAGCAATTTTTTGGGGGATGTTGTACCCGAACTCCACCTGCTTGAGCCTCAAGAAAGCGCCGTCGCGCATCATCCATGTGTTATTATAGATGTTGTTATTTACTATTTCGGTGGACAGGCGAGGCCACACGGCGTAGGAGTTTTTGTTGTTTTCGCTCCAGTAGCTGTCCACTATAAACTGCGGCAGCGCGTTGTTCCCTCTGTAGTAGACGCCCGAGGTGCTGTTGATACCCACGTCAACAAAAGGCGACATGGTAACGTGGTTGATAAAGAAAGACGTCCGCGCCACTCCGGAGAAGAAGAACGAGAGGTCGAAGCCGTAGAATCCGAAGCTTGGGCCAAACCCGTAGTTTATTTCCGGCGAGGTAGGGTAGCCTATGGGCGCCTGGTCGAGGGTGGTAATCTGCCCGTCGCCATTCAGGTCGCGGTACTTTATGTCGCCCGCCATGTAGGGGCTAAACTGCAAGGGCGAGTTGGCAACATCGGCGTCGTCCACAAACAGCCCTTCGGCAATATACCCCCATGCCTGCCGGATGGGGTAGCCCGTGTGGTACAGCCACGGCTCGTTCTGGTAGTCGTAGTCCGCATACTTGATGTACTCGCTGTGGGCGTAGGTAAAGGTTGCCCGCGCCTGCACCCAAAAATCGGCGTTGAATACCTTGCTGTAGTCGAGCGATATATCCACGCCTTTTGCCTGAGCTTTGCCCAGATTTGCGTACACTTCCGTCCACAAGCCCATGGTAGATGGAATGTTGGTGCGCGGCAGCAGGATACCCTCGCGGCGCTCGGTGTAGTACTCCGCCACAATGTCGAAGCCGTACAGCCCCAGCTCCACCGCGTAGTTCGACTTTTGCGAGGTTTCCCACGTAATCTGGTCGTTGGCGTAGCGCGAAATGGTAACGGTGGCGTTGTTGTACCGCTCCGAGTAGGTGTCGCCAAAGTAGAGGGCGGAGCCGTTAAAGTTCACGTTGGAGAGGTAGAGGAAGCGCGCGCCGCCTATCTGGTCGTTGCCTATAAGGCCGTAGGAGTAGCGCAGCTTGAGGTTGGTAAAAACGCTCTTTAGCGGCTCAAAAAAGCGCTCGTTGCTAATCATCCAACCCAAGCCGGCGGAGGGGAAGAAGCCAAAGCGGTGGTTTTCCGAAAAGCGCTCCGAGCCGTTGTAGCCAAAGTTGAACTCCCCAAAGTAGCGGGAGGCGTAGGCGTAGGTAAAGCGCCCCGAGAGCGAAATGTTGCGCTCGGGCAGCGACGACTGCAAGTCAACCGTACCCGCAGACGTTGCCCGATAGGGGTTGAGGATGTTGCGCAGCGTACCCACCAGCAGGCCGCTCACGCCGTGGTCGCCAAAGTCGCGGCTGTAGGTCATCGAGCCTTCCATGTAGGTGTTGAACTTCAGGCTGCCGTTAGAGCCGCCGTAGTCAAAGCCGAGGTACTCCGTGCCCGTCGTGGGGTTCAGGGGGCGAAGGCTGTAGGTATCGTCGTACTTGTTCCACGAGGCAAGGGTGTAGTAAAACGGGTTGAAGGTGCGCTGCAGGGAGTAGTACGCCATGCGGCTGGTGTTGAACATAGCCTTTGCCGAAAGCCCCTCCGTAAGGAAGTCTAAGTTTTGCCGCAGCTCAATGCTGGCCAGCATGTTGGAGCGGGAGTACTCCTTGTAGCCGCGCACCAGCTCGGCGTAGGGGTTAAGGTAAATAAAGCCGTCAACATCCGAGTTGCCAAACAGGGTGTGGTTCACGTAGCTCAGCTCCTCCGGCTTGGGGTAGCTGGCGGGGAAGAGAACAGGGTTGGCGTGCATCACCATCTCGTACATGCGGCTGCCGCCCGTGTTGGTAGAGTTAACGCTGGCCAGCGGGGGGCCTACGTAGTCGTCAAACGATGCGGAGGTCAGCACCTTCAGGTTGGTGCTCGATGTGAGCTTTATGTCCACGTTGGCGCGAATGCCTATCTTTTGCAGGTTGATGTTGTTGTTGAAGTTGTTCATTTCGTCAACCTTAAAGTTGCCCCTGTCTATAGCCCACGAGCCGGACACAAAGTAGGTTGCTATCTCTCCGCCGCCGCTCACGTTAACGCTGGCGCGCTGCGTTACGGCGTAGCTCTCCAGCATTTCGTCGTGCCAGCTGGTGGCTGGGTAAATGTAGGGGTTGGAGCCGGGCTGGAGGGTGTTGTCTATTTTTTCCTGGCTGTAAATCTCCGCCCGCAGCGGGTCGCGCGTGAGGACAGCCTCGTTGTGCAGCTTCATGTACGTAATGGGGTCGGCAAGCTTTATCTCCTGCGTGGGCATGGAGAATGAGTTCTCCACGCGGACGCTCAGCTGGGTTTTTCCCTTTGCCCCGCTCTTGGTCTTCACCAGAATAATGCCGTTAGCGCCGCGCGAGCCGTAAAGGGAGGTGGCGGTGGCGTCCTTCAGTATCGAAAAGCTCTCTATGTCGTCGGGGTTGAGGCGGGCGAGGTCGGTAGCGTCGAGCTCTATGTTGTCTATCAGGATCAGGGGGTCGGCGCGGCCGTCGCCAAAGGTGGTGATGCCGCGAATAAAAAAGTTGGAGTTGTCGGCCCCCGGCTCGCCGCTGGTCTGGTACGAAATCATGCCCGCCATGCGCCCCTGAAAGGCGCTGGTGAGGTTGCTGCTGGGCACCTTGAGCGACTTGGGCGATATGGTGGTTATTGAGCCTATCACGCTTTCCTTCTTCTGCTGGCCAAATGCTACCACCACTACATCTTCTAAGTTCTGCTCATCCTCCAGAAGGCGGGCGTTGATGGTGGTGCGGTCGCCTATCGTTTCCTCCGTAGCGGCGTAGCCCAAAAGAGAAAAAACTACCACCGCATTCTTACCCACGCTGGCGGGCAGCGCAAGCGTGTACATGCCATCGGCGCCCGTAAGGGTACCGATAGCGGTACCCTTAACGGCCACAGATGCTCCCACAACAGGCTCGCTTTTGCTGTCCATCACCGCTCCCTTGATGGTTCGCTGCGCCAGGGCTGCGGCCGAAAGAGCAAGAAGACAGTATGTTAATAAAAGTATCTTTTTCATTTACATCTTCATTTACATTTTTTGTTTTACTCGTGATTGGCAATCACAATTTTCACCGCCCGGTTGCCAACCCGAACAACATACATGCCGCTCTTTACGCCGGCAACGTTCACGATTGTTTGCAGGCCTTCCGACACAACATCTTCCCTTACCCGCGCGCCGTCGGCAGCGTAAATCGCTATCTTTGCGCCGGGCTTCAGCTTTCCGTTCACGATAACTAACCGGCCGTTGGCTACAGGGTTGGGGAATACCTGCAGGCTTGCAGCCCGCGTTGCCAAAACGGAGGTTCCCGGCCCGGGTGTATCTTCCTCATCCTTCAGCGTTGTGAAGGTTACCGCTGTTTTGCCCGATTCGTTACCCGCGGCGTCTGCTGCCGATACCTCTACGGTGTACTCCGTGTTCTCGTCGAGGTAGTTAATCAGCCGGTTCGTTTCGGTGGCGCCTGTGGTGTAGGTAGGCTCCGACGATCCGGGAAGGTAAATACGGTACGCCGTTACGCCTACGTTATCGCTCGACGGGTTCCACTGCAGCTGCGCAGAATTTTTGGTAATACCCGAAGCGCTAAGGTTTGACGGGGCCGACGGGGCGCTTTCGTCGGTGGTTTGCACCCTGAACGTTTCCGCCGTTTTGGGGGATCTTTCTCCGGTGCTGCCGTAAGCGTCCACCTGTATGGTATACTCCGTCCACGCGCTCAAGCCGGTAATGGTGCAGGTGGTGTCCGGAGCGCCAACCGTAGCGTTCTCCGCCATGTTCACGTACACGTGGTAGCCGGCCAGGCTTACCGCGCTTCCTTCGGGCATGGACGACGCGCTCCACGAAACGGTAATGGTTGCCTCGCCCCTTGCCGTTACGGTCAGGTTAGCCGGCGTAAGCGGCGCGCTGGGATTACCCTGATACTCAAAGGGGCCTATGTCAATCCGTCCGCCTACCACCCTCCGGGCGCCGGTGTAGTCGGTGGTGGGCATGGCAAAGCCAATAACCTCGAGCGTACCCCTGTCGTAAGCAAGGCTGCTGTCCGAAAGCTTGGTATGCCACCCCTCGTAGCCTGCCCCTGCGCCGTCGAATATCGTATCTTTAGGCGCGCTTACGGGCATCACAATAGGCTCTGTGCCTCTGTAGCTGTCCTCTATCGAAATGATGTTGTTGGAAAGCTTGGGAGTTTTTCCGCTCAGCACGCCCACGTTCTGTACTTTGTTGTCTTGTGAAGTATTGACGTTCTGCCAGAGAATGTTATTCATTATCTGCTGGCCGTTTTCGTCCACGTAAATTCCGCCGCCCGCAACGCTTGCCTTATTTTCGGCAAGGGTATTGTTGGTAATCAAGCCTTCGGTTACCGTTTGGTGGAAGAGTACGCCGCCGCCGTAGGCTGCTTCGTTGTTTACAATGATGCAGTTCTCAAGCTTGGAGCCGTTTCTGCGGAATACTACGCCGCCGCCGCCAAACGCCTTGTTGCCTGCAATGTAGCAGCTGCGTAAGGTAGCCACGTTGGCAATCACGCCGCCTCCCCAGTTTGCCGGCGCGCCGGTTGTAACATCCGGCCTTGGCGAAGTGCCGGCGAGGCCGGTCTCGTTGTTAAGGATGTAGCAGCTGCTCACCACGCGAATGTCGCAGTTGTCGGCGTCGGCAACGTAAATGCCTGCGCCTACGTTACCTTTGTTGTTCTGCACCAAGCAGGAGTCAATGTAGCCATGACCGTCGCAGTCGCGGATGGCAATAGCGCCGTCCGTGCCGCCGTTTACATTGCCCGTACCTTCCTGACCAAAGCCCTCTACTATACAATTCTTAATAAATACCCTGAACGTTTCTTTAATGACATCGCCGTCAGGCAGGTAAACATTCGCCACCCAAATGGCTCGCTTGTTGACGCCTTCATTCCGCCCGTCAAACGAAATGCCGTCGATGGTAACGTCGCCGGTAATGCTCTTATCCTTTCCATTGCTACCCTTCACAACGTCCACATCGGCCGCCCTGACAAGGGTAGTAACGTTGACAAACTCCCAGCCTTTGCCGCCCGGTACCCTGGCGCGCTCGCCCGGGCTGCTTTCGTAGCCGGCAAAGCCGCCGTAGTACGACGTGGCCTTGTTGTCGATCAAAATGGTAGCGGTAATGCTGTACGTGCCGGCCTGTATCCATATTTGGGAAGGCACGGTGTCGCCCGTAACCTGCATAATGTCGTGCTGCGCGTCGCCAAAGGCGCCGAATACGCGGTTGCTGGGCTTGCTTGCCCACGTGCCTACGTACCATACCGGCAAATCGGCTTTGCTGCCCGTCTGTACGGTAATTACATTCGAGCTGCCCGACGGGTTGCCTGCCAAGTCCACGCCCACCACGTAAACCTGATACGAGGTATCAACTCTTGCCGGCAGGCCGCCGCACACGTAAACAGGCTCATTGCTGCGGGTGCTGTCGAGCAGCGCGCCGTCCCAGTAAATGTAGTAAAAGGCTATGCCTACGTTATCCGCTGCTGCCGTCCAGCTCAAGGAAACAGAGGTGCGGGTGCTGTCGGTTTGCGCAAGGCTTGCCGGCGCAACGTGGGGCGCAACCTTGTCGGTGGTGCGCACCGTTATCGGCTGCGACTCGCGCGACTTAAACGGAGGGGTAACGCTGCGGTTGACCGCCTGCACTACAAAGGTGTAGGGCGTGTACGGATTCAAGCCCGCTACCTCAGCGCTGAGGCTGCCGCCCGCCACCTCGTCTATGCTGTCGCCGTCTAAGTAAATGATGTAGTGGGTCGCATTTGCCCCGGCAATTTGCCACGTGAGCGTAACGCTGTTGTCGTCGGGGGTAGCGTCGGTTATTACAGGCCGCGCGGGCGTATGCGGGCTGAGGGTGGTAACGTAACCTGTCAGCGGCGCCGTGTACTGGTTCGCCTCGTCGATGCCCTTCACCGTAATCACGTAGTCGCTGTAGTCCGCCAGCTCCGCTACGGTGTAGGTGTTGAGGGTAACGGTGTCGGTCACCAGCGCCGTAGCGTCGCCCTGAGTGCCCGGCGCAGCGTAAACGGCGTACCTGACCACGTCGATGTCGGGCGAAGGCGTCCACGTAACTTCTACCTCGTTAATATCGGGAGTCAGGATGATGTCGGTTGGCGGGTTGGGAATGCCGGGTTTTTCGTAGGGGCCAATGTCTATGGCGCTGCCCTTTACGCGAATTTTACCCTCGTAGTCCCTTGCCTCCGTGTTGCCGGGCGCCCCATAGTCAACGCCGGGGAAGCCGTCTTTGGGTTTCCAGGTGCCGGCTTCGTACAGGTCTTCGGCGGCGGGGTGGTAGAAGCTCCCCCCTACCGTGTCGGCTTCAACGTCCACGTAGGAGCTCGTCAGCTTGCCGGCGACGCCGGCATTGCCGGCCACCGACAGCGCGGAGTCTGCATTGATATTATTGATAAAGATGGAGTTGTAAATCGTCTGCCCCTCCTGGGTGAAGAAAACGCCGCCACCCAAGCCGCTTTCGGCGGCAGGTAAGGTGCCAGCTGTAGCGTAGTCCGGATTTTGCGCTACCTTGTTGTTGGCAAAAAGGCAGTTGTAAACGTTTTTGCTGGTAGCAGCGTTGCTCGCGCGCTTATCGTAGGTAATTCCCCCTCCAAAAATGGCGGAGTTGCCCTCCACAATGCAGCTGTTGAAGCGCGAGGTATTGGAGCGTACGAGAATACCGCCGCCGGCAAGCGCTTCGTTGCCGCTAATGAGGCAGCTGTTCACCACGCCGTTCTGGTTAAACACACCGCCGCCCCAGCCGTGAATATGCTCCGCGTTATCCTTCTCAAATTTCCATACACCGGTATTTACGGTGAGCGCCTTATTGTTTCTTATGGTGCAGTACTCTACCACAGCGTTGGCCGACGCCCCCGTCATCATAACGCCGCCGCCGCTTTTACCTTTGTTATTCTCTATCAGGCAGTATGATACACGGTATTTGCCGGTACCGTTAATCTCCACGCCGCCGCCGTCGATACCGGAAACGCCGGAGGGCAGCTGCCCGTTATCTCTAACAATGCAGCGGCGCACGGTGGTATTACCGCCGCCAAGCAGCAGCAGCCCATGCTCGCCGTTGGTGAGCGTGAAGCCGTCCACCACAAGGGGGTGGCTCGCCGTAATATCCTGCTTAATGACGGATTTGCTGTTTATGCTATTGGTGTTGGAGGAGTTGTAGGCAGGGGTTTCACCGTTCAGCACGGTGGCGTTGGTAAAGCTCCAGGGGGCGCTGCCCACGGCGCGCTCGCCAAGGGCGCTTTCCGTGCCGGCAAAGCCGCCGTAGAGCGAAATGCTGTCCACCAGCGCCAAAGATATGTTAAGGTAATTGCCTGCGCCTACCCATACTTCGCCAATCTCGTGCAGGCCCTTAAGAGCGGCAATAGCCTCATTAATGGTATTTTTTACAAAGTACGAGGGTTTGCCTTGCCATAGCGTTGAGCTTGCGTCCGGCTTTACGTAAAATACGGTTGGCTGGTTGGCGGCAAGGGTAGTAAGGTTCAGTGTGCTGCTTGTGCTCTCGTTCTCGGAGGCGTCGTAGGCTTTCACCTCAACGGCGTAAGCTGTGCCGGGCGTAAGCCCCGTAATCGTGTAGCGCCGCTCGTCGGTAGCGCCCTTGGCTGTACCGTTGGCGTATATTTTGTACCCTATCACGCCGATATTATCGGTAGATGGGCTGTAGCTCACGGTGATGGTGGTTTTTGTAACCGCTACTTGCGCAAGGTTTCCCGGTTGAGAGGGCGCCTCTACGTCGTCGGAGGTAGGCGTTGTTGTGCTGCCGCTCAAGCGCGAAGACGCTATGCCATCCGTGTCTATCGCCTCCACCTCAATGCTGTACAGGTTGCCAGCCGTCAAGTCCACTACCGTATAGCTGGTGCCGGCAATCAGGTCGGTATTCTGCTTAACGCCGCCGCAATACACGTTGTAGCCGCTTACGGAGGACGTAGAGGCGGTCCACTGCACTACAATCGTAACTTTGGTGGGTGCGAGATTTAAGTCCGCAGGGGCAGCCGGAGGTTCCGGAAATTCGTATGGCCCAATATCAATAGCCGCACCCTTTACGCGGATCTTTCCCGCGTAGTCTGTAGCCGGAGGGGTAATGCCCTCCACCGTGCCCGCATCCCTGCCGAGCGAGGTTGCAGCGCTAACCCAATTTTCGGCAAAGAGAACCGCGCTATCGGTTGCTACCAAGTTGCCGGTGTTGCTGCCGGTGTTTAAATTTGCATCGGAGATGTTATTTTTTAACACAGGGGTTTTACCTGCTGCGATAGAAATGTTTTCCACAGCGTCGCTACCGTTTTTGTTGTTGTAAACAATGCTGTTGTATAGCCGGTTTCCGGTTACCCCCATGTAAACGCCGCCGCCGCTCGCAGCGGTAACCCTGTTGTTGGCCAGCGTCACGTTGTACGGAAAGCCGCTCACGGTTGCAGTGCTACGCTCGTCGTAGGAGATTGCCCCGCCGTTTTTGGAGGCGGTGTTGTTTACCACAACGCTGTTGTAAAACACAATAGCGGCCTGATTGCCCATAAATGCTCCGCCGCCGTACGAAGCTTGGTTGCCCTCTATCCACAGGTCATAAGCCTTGGCATTAGTGTTCAAAAAAATGCCTCCGCCATTACCTGCAGGGCTTGCATTACCCGCCGATGAAGCTCCAGTTAAGGAGGTTTTGTTATTCCTTATCTCGCAGCTGCGAATAGTAGCGTTATCAAGGTAAACGCCGCCTCCGTTTTTGCCGCTGTTGTTTTGTATCAGGCAAAATTCAACGGTACCTCCATTATTGGTGGATGATCCTCCTCTTAAATCCAGCCCTCCTCCGTCGGTAGTTCCTGCTTTACCAAAACCTTGCACAATGCAATTTCTTATCGTTACATTCCCCGCATTGCTTCCGTAGATAGCCTTACTGTCGGTATCATCATTCGTTCCCTGCATGGTAAATCCGTCTATAACAGTAGACGCCCCCGCTGCTGCAGTAAACTCAAAGATGCGAGTGTCGCCTTTCCTCTTCAGCGTTGTAGGATTGACAAACTCCCAAGCTTTTCCGTCGGGTGTTTTTGCCCGCTCATCAATGGAGCTTTCCGTACCGGCAAAGCCGCCGTAGAGCGATATTTTTTTACCGTTTAAGGAAATCTTAGTGGAATTTTCATAGGTGCCTGTAGCTACCCAGATTTCGGAGACTTCGTCTCCGGCGGCGTCAACAGCCTCCGCTATGGTTGTTTTTACATCTTCGGGAGTTTTTCCCTGCCATGCTGCGCCTACGTACCACACCTTTGCCGAAAGGGGTTGCAGGCCAATAGCCATTGCTCCTGTTAGCAGGATACCTGCTAATACTATTCTTTTTCTTCTTGTTTTCATAGCATTTTTTAATTTAATTGTTAATGGATTTTGAGAGGTTATGTAAATTCGAGAATTGCATTTTTTTTTTGCATACGCACACACTCTTGCACTCTTTTAGTTTTTTTAAGCAACCTAAAAGAGCGTAAGTACTCCAAATCAAAGAAAAATTGATTATACTTCGCGCGTACGTGTGCGCGCGAACATAGGTGTGTGTGTGTGTGTGTGTGTGTGTGTGTGTGTGTGTGTGTGTGTGTGTGTGTGTGTGTGTGTGTGTGTGTGTGTGTGTGTGTGTGTGTGGGTGGGTGTGTGTGTGTGTGTGTGTGTGTGTGTGTGTGTGT
>JAISAC010000127.1 GCA_031266935.1 Prevotellaceae bacterium | reverse complement strand
GGTAAAAGTAGGCATCCTGAACATTCATTTTGTAGGCATCTGCAAAGGCAGGCACTATGTAGGTTATAAAGCTTATTTTATCGCTTGTAGCCTTATCTATCGCTTTACGCTGCATGGGGTTTAATATTCTTAGTTCGGCGGTAAAGTTACAAATAAATTTCGTGCTCAACAATACTTTCAACGGCGTCCATGTTCTATTGATATAAAAAATGTATGCTGTTGAATTTCCATTCAAAATTCAAAATTCAGAATTCAAAATTCAAAATTTCCTCAGCTTTTGGGAGGTTGAACAGGAGTTCCAGCCCGCCGCTCGCTCTGTTCTTGGCAACGATGGAGCCTCTGTGGAAGGTAACGGCGTTTTTTACGACGGATAGCCCCAGCCCCGATCCGCCCGTATCCCTTGTGCGCCCCTCGCCAACGCGGTAAAAGCGCTCGAACAGCCGGCTGAGGTGCTGCTCGTTGGGGATACCCACGCCGGTATCGGCGTACGAGAAGTAGTAGAAATCCTTGTCCTCGCCGTACATGCTTACCTGCACGCTCACGCCGGCGCCGGCGTAGCGGATGACGTTGTCCGTGAGGTTGCGGAAAATGGAGTAGAGCAGGTTGCGGTTGCCCTTTACGGCGACGTCGTCGGTAATGCTCCACGCCATGCTGATGCCTTTTTCCTGTAGCGGAGCTTCGAGGTCGCTTTTCAGGGTTTCGAGCAGCTCTCTGATGCCGACCGTTTCCATCGCAAACGACTGCGGTGCGCCCTCTATCTTGGTGATTAAGCCCATGTCGTGAATGAGCTCCGATAGCGTAATGGTCTGGTTGTAGGCTTTGGTCAGGAAGAGGCGCTTTTTTTCGTCGTCCAGCGGCTGCTCCATGATGGTTTCGAGGTAGCCCCGTATGCTCGTAACGGGGGTACGCAGCTCGTGAGCAATGTTGCCGGTCATTTCCTGCTTCAGGCGGCGGGTTTTTTCGTGCTTGGTGGCGTCGTTTATAATTATCTCGAAGCTGCCGTCGTCGAAGATGTTGACCAGCGCCGAGAAGAATCGTCCCTGCTTGCTGATTTGTACGCCGGCGCATCCGCTGCCGTCGGGGTTTGCCAGGAAACCGGTGAGCTTCGCAAAGGAGGGGTCGGAGAGCGCCGCCGCCGGGTTGCTGTTGGCCTCGTCGGCAATGATGTTGAGGTACTGGATGAACAGCCCGTTGTAGAACTCCACCGCGCCCTCGGCGGAGAAGAAGCAAATCCCCTCCTCCGAGGTGTGCACGTGCTGAAGCAGCTTCTCCCGCTCCTGCGCAATTTTTTTCCGGCTGCTCTCCAGCTGCCTGTAGTTCTCCACTATGCTTGCGCCGATTTCGCCGAGTTCGTCCTGCGGAAAGCTGAAGCTGAGCGCTCCGGCGTCGCCGCGCTCCGAGGTAACGATAAAGTCCCGGAGCTGCCGGATGGACTTCCCGAAGCGCCCCGTTACCACGTGGATGAGGAGCAGCATCAGCAGAAAAAGCGCCGCGATGAAGTAGATGAAGAGGTTGTCGGCCTCCAGAAAGTTGCGCACGCTCATGCTGTAGGGCATGGCCATGCGCAGGTAGTAGTCGGGGTAGCGCCGGGTGTAGTAGAGGTATGGCTGGCTGTTGGAGGCCGACGTTCGGATGTGCGTCCCCACGCCGCTTTTGCGGGCGCTTGCCACCTCCGGGCGGTCGAGGTGGTTGCCCATGGCCGACAGGTCGCCAACGGCGTTGTCGAAAATCACCTCGCCTCGCTTTCCGATCAGCGTAAAGCGAATGTCGCGGGGGAACGTTGCCAGCATAGCCTCCAGCGCCTGCGCGCGGGAGCTGTCGGCAGCTTGCAGCAGCGCGGCGTTGGCAATTTCGGTGTAAGCCCTCAGACCCTCCTTGAGCGCCTCTGTTTTGAAGAAGCGCTCGCGCGATCGCTCAAAAATCACCACGCCCACGGTGAACAGCACGAATATTACGCCGAAGTAGAGGAATAGGCGTTGCTTGTATTGCAGCTTCAGGGATTTCATAGGCAGTCGGCGTTAAATCGGTAGCCGTAGCCCGACCGGTTGGCAATGGCTGCGGCGCAGCTCCCCAGCTTTTTGCGCAGGCGGGTGATGTGCACGTCAACCGTGCGCTCCGTGACGAAGGGCGTTTCCTTCCATACCCTGTCGATGATTTCGCTGCGCGAGAACACCCGCTGCGGGTTTTCTGCCAGCAGCGCCAGCAGCTCAAACTCGGTTTTTGTCAGCGCCACCTTTTCCGCGCCGATGGCCAGCTCCTTGAGCTTGAGGTCGATGCTCATGCTGCCAAAGTTGAGCACGGAGCTGCCCTCGTCGCGGGGGCTGCCGGTTGGCCTTTGCCGCTTCAGCACGGCTTTGACCCGCGCCACCACCTCCTTTATTGAGAACGGCTTGGAGATGTAGTCGTCGCCGCCCACCGAAAAGCCGGTGAGCATGTCGTTTTCGGTATCCTTGGCCGTCAGGAAGATGACGGGGATTTGGTTGTGGCTTCGCCGCAGCGTTTCCGCGAGCTTGTAGCCGGACATGCCGCCCATCATCACGTCGAGGAGCATGAGGGCGTGGTCGGGGGTGAGCTTTTCCTGCGCCTCCTCTGCCGAGTAGGCGCAGGTGATTTCAAAGCCTTCGCTGGCGAGGTTAAACTCAAGGATTTCGCAAATGTCGCGTTCATCGTCCACGATGAGGATTTTGGTGGCTTCTGCCTGCTGCTTCATGGTGTTGCAGAAAGTTTGTTATCGAGTTTGCTATCAAGTTTGCTATCAAGTTTTGTTGGCCTACGCAAAGATACCGTTTTTTTCGCTATTCGCGAGCGCAGCCTCCGCCTTTTTCTTTCCGCCATGCTTGAGCACCTTGGCGTCCACGTAAAAAACAATCTCCTCGACGATGTTGCGGCAGTGGTCGCCAATGCGCTCAAGCTTGCGGATAATGAGTATCGTTTTCAGGCCGGAGCGGATGTCGCCGGAATTTTGTAGCAGGTAGGTGGTCAGCACGTTGAGCGAGTTATGGTAGAGCCTGTCCACCTCGTAATCCTTCGATATAATTCGCCCCGATATTTTGGTATTCTCCGACTCCAGCGCAACAAAGCTGTCGGATAGCATGTTGATAAGCGTGTCGAACATTTTCTCCAGCTGCAAGTCGTCGATGAGCTGCGCGTCCAGCTTGTGGCCGCTTTCTTCAATCACGTGGCAGGCTATGCCCTCGGCAAAGTCGCCGATGCGCTCGAGCGTGATGCTGATTTTGATGAGCGACAGCACCAGCCTCAGATCAACCGCCACGGGGCTGTACAGGGCAATGTAGTTTTCGCAATCGTTGTCAATTTTTAGCTCAATGGCGTCTATTGTTTTTTCGCGGCCGGTTACCTCCAGCGCCAGCTCAATATCGCCGCTAAAAAAGGCCTGCTTTGCCTTTTCCAGCTGCGACATCACCAGCTTCCACATGCGGCTCACTTCTTCTTTTAGTCTTTGTAGCTCTATTTCTGTATGCTTCATTATTTTCTTACTTATTTTCAATTTTCTAATGGTGGTTTGTTGGATTTTTTCCGGTTAATTCAGGATTATATGAGCAATGGTTTTATTGCAGCGACGAGGAGCGCTTCCGCCGTCCCCCTTAGCGCCGTCCCCTCCCCCTCCCCCTTAGCGCCGTCATTCCGAGCGCAGCGAGGAATCTCCCGCCATCAGGCTACCCAAGTGCGGTTGATGTGGGAGGAGATTCTTAATTTTTAATTCCTAATTCTTAATTCCTAATTTTACCCAAACCGCCCCGTAATGTAGCTCTGCGTTTGCTCCTTTTCGGGGTTTAGGAACATTTTCTTTGTTTCGCTAAACTCAATCAGCTCGCCCAGCATAAAAAAGCCTGTTTTGTCGCTCACGCGGGCGGCCTGCTGCATGTTGTGCGTAACGATGGCGATGGTATATTGCTGCTTCAGCACGTGGATGAGCTCCTCGATTTTTGAGGTGGAGATGGGGTCAAGCGCCGACGCCGGCTCGTCCATCAGCAGGATGGAGGGCGAAATGGCGAGGGCGCGGGCAATGCAGAGGCGCTGCTGCTGCCCGCCCGAAAGCTCAAACGCCGACTTCTTGAGCTTATCCTTCACCTCGTCCCACAGGGCGGCTGCCCGCAGCGACTCCTCCACCCGGTTGGCGATAAAGGATTTGCCTCCGGCGCCGTTTACCCGCAGCCCGTAGGCCACGTTCTCGAAAATAGACTTCGGGAATGGGTTGGGTTTTTGGAACACCATGCCCACCTTTTTTCGCAGCTCGTCCACCCGGACAGACTTGTGGTATATGTCTTCTCCGTTCACGAGGCACCTGCCCGTCAGGCGGACGCCGTCAATCAGGTCGTTCATCCGGTTGAAGAGGCGCAAAAAGGTTGACTTTCCGCAGCCCGACGGGCCAATGAACGCTGTTACCGTGTTGGGCTGCACGCTCATGCTGATATCCTTCAGCGCGTGAAAGCTGCCGTAGTAAAAATTTATGCCTTGTGCTTCTATCATGCTCATACATTTGAACAAAGATACCTCTAAAATATTACAGAATAGAGACAACATTGTTACAATTCGGTTAAGATGCGGCGCGCGCTTCATCCCTTCCCCCTTCATCTTCCTTTCATCTCCTCTTTCATCCCCTCTTTCATCCCCTCTTTCATCTAATTTTTAATTCGTAATTTAATTTGTATCTTTGCGCAGCTAATTTACACGAGCAACCCCTGCGCATGGCGGCGCACGGGGCGGGCGCGGCTGCATTTTTTTTTAAACCTTACATCAATTAACAACATGGACAAGCTATTTAGCATTGCCGGCAAAGTTGCCGTTATTACGGGCGCCGGCGGAGTTCTCGGGGGGAGTATTGCAAAGCATTTTGTGGCGCAGGGCGCCAAGGTCGTTGTGCTCGACATACGCCGGGAGCAGCTCGACGCGCGGGTGGAGGAGCTGCGCGCCTTGGGCGGCGAGGCCGTTGGCTTTGTGGGCAACGTGCTGGACCTTGAAAATCTCGAAAAAGTGGCAAGCGACGTCGTTGGGCACTGGGGACGGGTGGACGTTCTGCTGAACATCGCAGGCGGAAACATGCCCGGGGCAACCCTCGCCCCCGACCAGCCCGTTTTCGACATGAACCTTGCCGACTGGAAA
This sequence comes from Prevotellaceae bacterium, assembly GCA_031266935.1. Classification (GTDB taxonomy): domain Bacteria; phylum Bacteroidota; class Bacteroidia; order Bacteroidales; family UBA932; genus JAITMY01. The sequence goes on along the minus strand of JAISAC010000127.1, from coordinate 5,888 downwards.
AAAGTTACCGACCTCAACCTCAACGGGACGGTATATCCCAGCTTGGTTTTTGGCAAAATCATGGCAGCGCAGAAGAGCGGCGCCATTGTCAACGTTTCCTCCATGGCGGCGTACTCGGCCATTACCCGCGTGCCGGGCTACTCGGTGGCCAAAACGGGGGTGAGCAGCTTTACCCAGTGGCTGGCTATGGAAATGGCGCTCAAGTACGGCGACGGAGTTCGCGTCAACGCCATTGCGCCGGGATTTTTCATCGGCGACCAAAACCGCTCGGTGCTCATCAACCCCGACGGATCGCTCACCGACCGCAGCCTGAAGGTTATTGCCAAAACTCCCATGAAGCGCTTTGGCGATATTACGGAGCTCAACGGCGCCGTGCAGTTCCTGTGCAGCGCTGCCGCAAGCTTCGTTACCGGCGTAGTGCTCCCCATCGACGGAGGATTCAGCTCGTTTAGCGGAGTGTGAGAGAACTAAAAACTAAAAACTAAGAACTAAGAACTAAAAACTTCTAAAAATCTCTTCAATATGAGGTAATGAAGTAGGATGTGAGGAATAATTTATCGGCTGAGGTAATCCTTGGTATAGATGCATATATTTGAAACTCAGCTAAGGTGCGTTGGGCATTGTTTTATTATACTTAAACTATTAATTTATCATGAAAAAATTACTGTACATAAGCTTTATTGCTTACTTTATCTTATGTAATACTTTAAGTGCGCAGGAATCCGCAGCTGTCCTTTCTTCGGAGATTAGCGGGGTGACGGTTTTCCTGAAAGGCGCCGAAGTACAACGCACCGGGACGCTGTCGCTTAAAGAAGGTGCGCAACAAGTAGTGTTCGATAACCTGCCGCAACAGATTAACCCGCAAAGTGTTCAGGTATCCGGCACCGGGAATTTCACCATCTTAGGGGTAAGTCACCGCATTAATTACCTGCAAAATACCGGAAAATCCAAAGAGGTTGCGGCGCTTGAAGATTCATTGCGCCTGTTGAACGAAAACATTGCGCAGCAAGAGGCGTCCCTGAACGTTATCAAAGAGGAACAAGAGATGTTGAAGGCAAACCGGTATATCGGAGGAACGAACACGGGGGTAAAAATGACGGAACTCAAGGCGTTTGCCGATTATTTCGGCGCCCAGCTGTCCAATTTATCCACACGTATGGTGCGCACTCAGGCAGATGTGAAAAATTTGAAACAGCGTACGGAACGTATTGAAAAACAGCTTCGTGAATTACAGCAACAGCCGCAAACCTCTACCAGCGAAATTGTGGTGGCCATTACCGCTCCGGCCGCTACAAAAGCGACCCTTACAGCAAGCTATCTCGCTTACAATGCCAGATGGACGCCGGTGTATGACTTGCGAAGCGCCGAAGTGCACCAGCCGGTAAAGCTCATCTACAAAGCGCATGTAGTACAATCAACCGGCGAAGCATGGACGGCAGTGAAGCCGGTATTCTCGACCGGAAACCCTACGCTAAACCAGACAAAGCCCAATTTAATTCCCTGGTATTTATCGTTCTATGACGACCCTCCACGTCCACATGCTGGAAGAATCGCTCTTCAGAAAAGCATAGTTTCATCCGAAATTGCAGAAATTCAACTTGAGGAACTTGAGGACGTTGTCGTTACAGGCTACGGCGCAGCCGCAAAAACCGCTGCCGATTTTACCCAGATGAACGAAAGTCAAACCAATGTAGAATTTGCGGTGAATGTGCCCTATACTATTGCCAGCGACGGGCAGGAGCACACGGTAGAGCTGGCTTCATACGAACTTCCGGCAAAATATGAATACTATGCGGTACGCAAATTAGAGAAAGAAGTATTTTTGATGGCCAAACTAACGGGTTGGGAATCATTAAATTTACTGCCCGGACAAGCCAATTTGTTTTTTGAAGGAAAATATGTGGGCAAATCCTATATGGAAACCCGTCAAACAGAAGACACGCTGGCGCTTTCATTGGGGCGAGACAAGAACATCACAGCTACACGAATCCGGAAAAAGAATTTCTCGGAAAAACAATTCTTCGGAAATAGCGTAACGGAAACCCGCGAATGGGAATTGACGGTGTACAATAAGAAAAAACAGCCTGTTACGATTACTGTAGAGGATCAAGTGCCGGTATCTACCGATAAGGAAATCAAAGTGGAAACGCTGGAAATTTCCGGTGCGCAGCACGACCGTGTCACAGGTAAGCTAACTTGGCTGCTTGCGCTGAAGCCGTCGGAATCGCGCGCCATGACCGTGAAATATACGGTAAAATATCCGAAAAGCCGGACGGTTGTGCTGGTGGAATAAAAGTTAAGTTGGAGTTGAGCGTAGCGAGTTCACGAACACTCATTACCTCATTTGGGGGAGTTTTTAGGAGTTTCCAATAGAATTTATAGCAGTTTAATCAATAATCACTAAAAGATACATCTTTAAAAATACAATTATGAAACAAGTACACAACTTTAATGCAGGACCTTGCATCCTGCCGCGCGTGGCGATAGAAAATACGGCGCAAGCGCTGCTTGACCTGAACGGCAGCGGCCTGTCGCTTATCGAAATTTCGCACCGCAGCAAAGACTTTGAAGCTATCAACAACGAGTGCATTGCGCTGTGGAAGGAGCTGCTCGGCATACCCGAAGGCTACCACGTGCTGTTCCTTGGCGGCGGCGCCAGCCTGCAATTCTGCATGTTGGCCTACAACCTGCTTAGCACAAAGGCTGCCTACGTAGAAAGCGGAGTTTGGGCAAAAAAGGCGGCAAAGGAAGCCAAGCTCTTTGGCGAGGTAAAGGTCATCGCCTCGTCGTCCGACAAGAATTTTTCCTACTACCCGGCCATTGGCGACATCCCGCAGGATGTCGACTACCTGCACATCACCACCAACAACACCATCTACGGCACCGAGCTGCGCAGGGACATCGACAGCCCTGTGCCCTTAGTGGCCGACATGAGCAGCGACATCATGAGCCGCCCGGTGGACGTATCGAAGTACGCCATGATATACGGAGGCGCTCAAAAGAACGTAGGCCCCGCCGGCGTGGCTTTCGTCATCGTCAAGGAGGCGCTGCTGGGCAAGGTGCAGCGCCAAATTCCTACCATGCTCGACTACCGTACGCACATTGCCGAAAAGTCGCTCTTCAACACGCCGCCGGTGTTTGCCATATACGCCATGCGCGAAACGCTCCGATGGATAAAGGCGCAGGGAGGATTGCAGGCCATGGCCGAGCTCAACCAAAAAAAGGCCGACCTGCTGTACAGCTACCTCGACAACGAAAGCAAAATGTTTGTGGGTACCGCCGACAAGGCTTCGCGCTCGCTGATGAACATTTGCTTCGTAATGACCGAGCAGCACAAGGGCAAGGAGGAGGAATTTATGAATGTGGCCAAGGCTGCCGGAATGGTGGGCATCAAGGGGCACCGCTCGGTGGGCGGCTTCCGCGCCTCGACCTACAACGCCCTGCCCCTGTCCAGCGTACAGGCGCTGGTGGACTGCATGAGGAAGTTTGAGCAGTAGCGGCGTATATAGTAGGACTGAACATGAAAACATACCGCAAAACGCTAACGTTTGAAACGCCGCGCCGCCGGCAGCTCATCAACATTACGGGACAGGTAGAGGATTGCCTGCGCGAAAGCGGCATCAGGGAAGGTCTGCTGCTGTGCAACGCCATGCACATTACCGCCAGCGTGTTCATCAACGACGACGAAGCGGGGCTGCACCACGATTTTGAGGTGTGGCTCGAAAAGCTGGCGCCGGAAAAACCCTACGCGCAGTACCGGCACAACGGCGCCGAAGACAACGCCGACGCGCATATCAAGCGCACCGTCATGGGGCGCGAGGTGGTAGTGGCCGTTACCAACGGAAAGCTCGACTTCGGCACGTGGGAGCAAATTTTCTACGGCGAATTTGACGGCATGCGCCCTAAGCGAGTGCTCGTAAAAATCATTGGAGAGTGAGAGGGGGAGAAATTTTGAATTCTGAATTTTGAATTTTGAATTGGGCTGACGCCGCCTCTCTCTCCCACAGCAATGTATATTACATTCGTTTAGCAGAAAATAAAAAACGGGCAACGTTGCCGCTAAATAATAAAAGACAAATAGTTATACAGATATGAACTTGCAGCTAATACAGCGCAAAATTTACGAATTTCGCGGCTACAAAGTAATGCTCGACTTTGATTTGGCGGAAATGTACGGCGTAGACAACAAACGCTTGAAAGAGGCGGTAAGGCGTAATATGGAGCGTTTTACGGGGGAAGATTTTATGTTCGCGCTCACCGTTGATGAGGTCGCAGCGTATTCAAGGTCGCAATTTGCGACCTTGAACAAAGGTCGCGGAGGCAACATAAAATATGCACCCTTTGCATTTACAGAGCTTGGGGTTGCTATGCTTAGCACCGTGCTGAACTCGCCAACGGCAATAGAAGTAAATAGGGGTATCATGCGGGCATTCGTTGTCATACGACAGCTGCTGAGTAAATCGCCAATAGATGAAGTGTCAGCGCTGCAAAGCGAAATCAAAAAGTTGAAAGCATACATCGAAGATGTCTTTACCGACTACAATGAGATTAACGAGGACACCCGTATGCAGCTGGAGTTGATAAACCAGTCCCTGGCAGAACTGCAAGTTCACAAGCGTATAGCTGAAAAACCGCGAAGACGGATTGGCTTTAACGTTTATAGCAAAGAAGAATGAACTACATACTCTTCAAAATTCAGAATTCAAAATTCAGAATTCAAAATTTCCCAAGTCAGCCCAATTTAAAATTCAAAATTTCCCAAAAACTATGCTCGACAGAAGAAAACCTGAATGGCTAAAGATAAAGCTTCCGCAGGGGAAGTTGTCCTTACAGGTGAGCGAGGTGGTGCGCGCTCACCGGCTGCACACCATCTGCACCAGCGGCCTGTGCCCCAATCAGGGCGAGTGCTGGGAGCGCGGCACGGCAACTTTCATGGTTGGAGGCGATACGTGCACCCGATCCTGCAAGTTTTGCCACGTAAAAACGGGTCGGCCGGCGCCCTTAGATCCCGATGAGCCTGAAAGCGTTGCCCGCTCGGTGAAGCTGCTGCAGCTGCGGCACGTCGTAATCACCTCGGTGGACAGGGACGACTTGCCGGACCTTGGCGCGTCGCACTGGGTGAGGGTTATACGGGCAGTAAAGGCCGCCAACCCCGGCGTTACGATGGAGGTGCTGATACCCGACTTTCAGGGGAGGCCGGAGCTGGTGAGCCTAATTCTGGAGGCGCAGCCGGAGGTTGTATCGCACAACTTGGAGACCGTGCGGCGACTCTCCAAAAGCATACGCAGCCGCGCCACCTACGAAACGTCGCTGGAGGTCATCCGGCAGGTGGCCGCCGCCGGCGTAGCGGCCAAGTCGGGTATTATGCTGGGCCTGGGGGAAACGCGGGAGGAGGTCATCGAAACGATGGACGACCTGCGGCGGGTGGGGTGCAGCACAATGACCATTGGGCAGTACCTCCGGCCATCCAAGGCAAACGTAGAGGTGGTGGAGTATGTCCGTCCGGAGGTGTTTGAGGAGTACCGTCAGGCAGGTCTGGAAAAAGGATTTGCGCACGTGGAGAGCGCCCCCTTAGTGAGGTCGAGCTACCACGCAGAGAAGCATCTGCTGAATTAGGAATTACGAATTAGGAATTAGGAATGAAGAAAATTCTGAATTTTGAATTTTGAATTGTCCTTGCGGCGCAAGGTCTATTCCTAATTCGTCATACCTAATTCCAGCTAAATCTTTTTTTGAGGTGCTATGAAAAATAACTTGCAACTCGGTAGTTAGGATATAGATAGAATGTGGGGCGGTTGAAAACCTCATTTTCACCTAATTTTTTAACAAAACAACCTCAGTAGCATATAGTTACATAATATATCCAAACCTCATTACCTCATTTTTTT
>JAISAC010000097.1 GCA_031266935.1 Prevotellaceae bacterium | reverse complement strand
ACGTTCAGGTCTGTTATTTGGTAGGCGTAGCATATCTTCACCCCGCCTATCTGCAGCTGGGCGAGCGCCGCCAGGTTCAGCGGATTTTGCCATGCCACGCCCACGCCCAGCAGGCTGTTAATCGTATAGAGCGTGCTGCCCTGCAGGGATAGCTTTCCGTCTTTTTGCCATCCGGCTTGGGCGTGTACCTCCCAGGTGCTTTTCTTTTGCCGGGCCTCATCGTAGTAGCCGCCCTCGTCGCTGCTGCGGCCAACGGCGGCGCTGTAGCCGGCCTGAAGAAATATTGCCTTGTCCATGACCATCGGCGAGTACACCGACACGTAGTACTTGTCCCCGCCGTGCAGGTATATTCCTGCCTGCGAATGAAATTGCCAGAGGCTAGAGGATACCAGGGTTGGATCGACGGCATCCCCGTCTGCAGCGCCGTAGCGCCTGCCGGAGACGCTTGCGCCGAGCGCAACGCCAAAGGCCAGCTGTACGCTTCGGGACAGGTAAACCTGGTAGGCGTAGGAGAGCAGCGCGCTGTACTCGCTGTAGGCCCCAACGTTTGCGCCGTACGCCCCAAAGCCCAAGAACATGCTGCGGTACTCCCTCTCGGAGCTGCCGTCTGCAAAGTAGTAGGAGCGCTTCTCCGAGGCGGCGGTAGAGAACGGCGCCGTAACCTGCAGCGCCACCTCCTTGGGCGCGCCGTCGAACCCGTAGAGGCGGTACTGCCCGTAGAGGGCTGCCTCTACCGTTGCCGCCTCCGACATGGCCGCCGGGTTGGTAAGCTGCCGGTGGGCGTAGTACTGCGTTTGCGCGCTTTGCACATTTTGCGCCGCGCCGGGCACAGGGAGTGCTGCGCATGCTGCGGTCAACGCCGCGGGCAGTATGAGTAGCGCTGCTTTCATCCCCCTTTTCACTCCTCCTTTACCAGCTCAAAGAATCCCCGCTTTGCAGGCTTCTTGTCGCTCTTTTCCGTGAAAAACATGTAGTAGTACGTGCCCGTGCTCAAGCCCTCGCCGCAAAAATCGTTGCTGTAGGGCGATACGTCGTAAATTACGTTGCCGTTAGGCAACAGTATCACTAAGCGGGTGTCGGGGAACTTCTCAATGCCGGCTACCGTGAAGCAGTCGTTTATGCCGTCGGCGTTGGGGGTGATGTACTGGGAGTAGCTCAGCTCCGGGAAGGGGAACGCCGCCAGCAGGCTCACCTCCACCGGCTCGGCCAGCCGGCTTGTAATTCGCTTGCCGGCAAGGTTCGTTTCCGAGGGGGGAGGCTTTCCCAGCCCTGCGGCGCTTTGTGGTAGAGCAGGTAGCTGTCGGCGGCAGGCTTGGGGCTGCAGGCGTTCAGGTAGGCAACGTCAACGCCCACCAGCGGCACGGCCGTGGGGAACTCGTAGTACCGGGCAACGCTCTGCTCCCCACGATTGTGCTGACGGTCGTGCACCCGGGCAACAGGCAGGTTTTCGTAGCTCGAAGCAGGGGTTATAGACAGCCCCATGCCGGTGCTTACCTTCTCACCTCCGCCGGCCGCCGGCAGTGTTTTCTCAACTCGGCCGCCGGTCAGGTAGCCGGCTTCATTTTCGTTGAGCAGGCTGCCGCGCAGCTGCATGGTGGTGTGGAGCAAGTTCAGGATACCCGTGCCCATCAGCACGTCGCCGGCGCAGGTCAGGCCATCCGTGCTCACCTCAACGTCGCCGTCCACCCGCAGGGAGTACAGCGCAATGGTATGTGGAGACGACAGCCGCGAAGCTCCCGCGCCGCCCAAGCCAACTATGGTAGAAGTGTCGCACAGGAGCTCGCCCTCTACCTCCATGCTCACGCTGCTTAAAACCATTTGTGTACCTCTGCTTAGGTGCATCGTTGCGCCATGCTCTATTACTACTTGCGCTTGAGCGGCGTAAGCGCAGGCTACGGCAAAAATTAAAATCAAGCGTTTCATGTTGTTTATACGCTAATTATATGAGTTTCTAGTATCTACACAATTGGAAGTTTTTTTGATGAATTTAACTGCGTAGTATGGTGGGCGGTTTTCGTGGGCATCGGTGCCTTCGTTAGAGTTCCCGCCCCATGGCTTAGTTTTAGCACCGTCAGGATTATTAGGGTCATCAACTATATTATTACGACCAGAACTACTACTATCCCATTGGCCAGCTCGTGTTAGCAGTAAATTGCCAACAAAATCATGAGTGTGCTTAGGTATTTCCGTTACAATCAGCGTATGTTTTTCTTCTCCTCCGGTCTGCCTTAGGCCATAAGTTGAAAAACTCATTCCACTCTGACTGATTCCGGTACCTGCGCCAACGGGGAACCTGCTTCTCATTCCTTCGACCTCCTCCCATCCGCAAGGAATGTTACCGGCTTCTTCCCACATTATAATAGTGCCCACCGGTAGCGCTGCCCCTATTGCTGCTTTTTGCATGGCCGTACCGGAAGCAGTTGATGTAGATGTTAGCTCTGCAACAACAGCCGCTATTATCTCCGCCTTGATATTTGCGTTGCTCATTACAAAATCTTCCACGCTCTGCCCCAGATCCGTATTGCCTCCTCCGGAAACCTTTAAGGACGGATTTCTGTTATACGTTATGTTGCTGTTTTGGTCTGACGTGTAGGTAACGATGTTGGCCGGAATGGTGGGCGTATCCTCCAAATCCTCGTAGCTGCCGCTGGTGGCAACCTTAGCCAGCCCGCTAACCTTTGCCGGAGCTATACCGTTGTCCGGTATGCTTATTTTGGACAGCGCAATGGCGGCATCGCTCTCTATGTCTGTGTTGCTAACCTTACTTTTGGCCGCCAAATCGCCAAGCGTGGGCTTGTTCAGTATTTGCGCGTCCCCGCTGCCGGCGCTCCAGTCCGGGTTTACGTTCACCTCGGCCCCGGTGGCTACACCTGCCAGCTTCGTCTTTTCCTCCACCGTGTAGTGCTTGGAGTCGTCGTTGCTGTCAAAGTCCGAGAGCTTCGTTTTGGTAACCGCTGTGGTGGCGTTGGCGGCGGCGTTATTCCAGTTGGAGCGTTCCGTTGGCGTTATGAACTCGTTAAGGTCGGCTTGCGAAACCTTGCTGCTCCACGTTTCCTTTTCGCCCCGCGATACCGTTTGGTAGTACTCATCCGTCTGCAAGTCCTTCAGATGCGCGGGGATGGTCGGCTTGTCCGCCAAGTCGCCGTAGCTGCCGGAGAAGTTGCTCTTTGCGTTCCACGCATCGCGCTCTGCCTTGCTCACGGTCGTGTAGTACATCTCGTCCTGCTGCAGGTCGCCTAAGCGGGGCTTGTTGAGCAGGTCGTTGTAGTCGCCGCTAAAGCCGCCTGTCTCCGCCGCGGCGTTCCACTTTTCGCGCTCCGCCTTGCTTACGGTGGTGTAGTAATTTTCGTCCTGCTGTAGATCCTGTAGGCGGGTAGGAATATTCGATATATCCGCCTTGCCGTTCCAGTACTCACGCTCTGCACGGGACACCGTAGTGTAGTATATTTCGTTCTGCTCCAAATCCTGCAAACGCGTAGGAATAGCAGGTTTATCTTTCAAATCGCTGTAGCTGCCGGTGGTGGCCACCGTTGCCCAGGTTACATCGTTGCCGCCCGGAATGGTGGGCTTATCCTTCAAATCGTTGTAGCTGCCCGTAAGCGCTACCGTTGCCAACGATACCTCCTCGCCATCCTCGCCGCCGAGGTTAACAGAAAAAGAGGGTTTGTCCGTCAGGTCGTTGTAGCTGCCCGATGTCGCCACCGGCTTCAGCGCAGGCTTGTTGCTAAGGTCGTTGTAATTACCTGAAAATGATGCACTTTCGGCGGCGGAGTTCCATTTTTCGCGCTCAGCGCGAGAAACGGTGGTGTAGTAGTTCTCATCCTGCGCAAGGTCTTGCAGCCGGGTCGGGATATTTGAAATGTTGGCCTTACCATTCCAGTACTCCCGTTCGGCGCGGGATACCGTGGTGTAGTAGTTCTCATCCTGTGCAAGGTCTTGCAGGCGGGTGGGTATAATGGGCTTGTTTGTCAGGGAGTTATAATCTGACACAGCATTGCCGTTGCTTATCGCAGGCTTGTTCATCAGGTCGTTGTAGTCACCGCTGGTGGCCACCGCTGCAAAAGTAGGCTTGTTGGCCAGATCGTTGTAGTCCGGCGTAATACTACCGTTGCTTACCGTGGGCCTGTTTACCAGGTCGTTGTAATCGCCGCTGGTGGCAACGGCGGCAAAGTTGGGCAGCGCTGTGCTTTGCGGCGGCGAGAGGTACTTCCACGCAAGGCCGTCCCAGTAGTAGAACCCGGCCTCCTTATCTGTCTGGTACACCAGCAAGCCAACGCTCTGCGCATTGGCCTGTATGTACATCCGCTCCGTATAGGTCATGCGCGGAACGAGCACACCCTTGTTCTTAGACTGCACATCCAGCATGGCGGCAGCGTTCGGGGTAAAATCCTTGTCGCCGATGCCAACGCCCTGGGCGCCTGCTTCTAACCCTAAAAGAAGGGTAAGTACGGCCGCTAAAATTTTTTTGATGTCATTTGTTTTCATCGCTTACTATTAATTAAATTTGTTGTAACTTTGTATGGCAATATTGGTCTTCATAAAACTCTATGCAATGAACATCTACGAGAAAGTCGGGGACTTTATATTCAACCTTGTTAACCTTATCGTTGGGGGTATAATATTTGCCGCTATCATGTCGCAAGAAACATACCCGCTGTGGTTATACCTTGTCGCTACCACCATTGCCGTTGGTTTTTTCATTTTTGCTATCATATTGTTTAATAAGAGTAAAAAAATAAATAAATGAGTGCACTATTCGTTGTTATTGTTGGAATCGGTATTTTGGGTACCGTTGCTTTTTGCACCGCCCTAATTTTGGGAAAGCATGAAAAAAAATCCACGGCTGCTCTTTAGGACAGCAGATTTTATTTTCTTGCTTTTGTATTGAAAGTTAAACAATATGCTATTTCATAGCCCTCTACCTCTTCTTTTCACGGCGCGACCTGCTGGCCGTGTATGCGCTGCCGCCGCCAAATTTTTCTGCGAATCTTGAGGGGTAGATTTGGCAGATAAAATATTTTGCAGTACCTTTGTAATTGCTCCCTGATTGGTGGCTTGCGCAGGTTTTTCCTGCAAGGCAGGATTAGAACTGCCATCAGAGAGTTTTCTTACTCCTCGTTCGGTGGCCAAACTCTGTGTTGGATTAGAACTACCGCTGGGGAGTTTTTTATTGCTACTCTTAATAAGGAGTTTTTCTTTTAATGTAACCTCGTGAACATAAAGGCGGTTTCTATCTTCTTTGTTTTGCCGCACTAAACACACCGCAATAAATTCTTCTCCCTTAATGGTAATTGGCGCAGCAATCATTCCGCTTTTTATTTTAGGGTCTATTGCTTTGTAATAATCCAAATTCAAAATGCTTATACCGCGCTCCAAAACATTAGGAACAGCAGAAAAAGCAACCATTTTGTTTTTGCCTATTCCGTGTCCGAAATCGTCTTTAACAGCCTGATTATCTAAAATAACCTCACCAAATACAGAGTTGACTCTATTTTTGATAGAATCATAAAAATCTTTTACTTGCTGCTTTGGCATTACGCCCTCTTTCTTTTCAAACTCATTTCCCGTAAGCATTGCTACCGGCGTACCGTTCAAAAGGAATTCTTTTTGCTGCAGCAGCTCCTGTTCTTGTGGTGTTTCCATTATTTACTCCGTTACATCATCACTTTCAACGGCAAAGTTGAGCTCCACCTCGTGCCGGTGGTCAAAGCTGTCGTAGAACGTCAGCCCCAGCTGGTGCTGAGACCCGCTCAGCGGCGCAAAGTACAGCCGAAATACTTTCTTGGGCAGC
>JAISAC010000219.1 GCA_031266935.1 Prevotellaceae bacterium | reverse complement strand
ACACACACACACACACACACACACACACACACACACACACACACACACACACACACACACACACACACACACACACACACACACACACACACACACACACACAGCTCAGCGAGTTACGTAATGCCGCATCGCGCGTTACATGTAATTTTTTCGATATTTGCAATGTTTTATTTTTTTTTATTTTGATGGGGAATCAAAAAGTATTATGGCAGATCATTTGTAGCTTCCATTGGGGCAGCGCTGCCTTTACGCTTGCACGTCCCCCAATAGGGGAACAATATCAATAGAAGAACGTGTATCGTTTTTCTCTTATCCCCGTAGTTGAGGTGAAATCGTACGCAGCCAGGCATATACATATTTTTTTTGCATAGAGATACAATAAATATTGGTTTTCTACGTAATAATATGGGGGCATGACGTTAGGTCAGCGGCGGAGGGAGTATTCGAGTTTACATTTAGAGATGCGAAATAAGCAAGGTATAGCAGCTTTATGATGCGCGGCAAGCAAGGTGCTGAATGCATGTGCATCCCCGCTGGGATGCGAAGACGACACCGCAGCTCATCGACCTGCGGGAAAAAACAGGATGGGCGCCAAATCTGCTGCCTTCAGGCAGGGAGTTTGACCGAGTACTTCTTAGCTGTTTTATCGTATAACTTTAGAGCATGTTAGCTGCCGGCGCAGCAATGTAATGATTATCTGCGCAGCTTAAATGTGGTTTACATGAGAAAACAGAATAGTAAGCGCTTACTTTTGTACCAGAATAAGTAAAGTTAATTAACAAAAAAAAGTTTACGCGCTGGCGACCTTTTTGTTCGTAATAAAAAAATATATATCTTTGCGCTGTTGATTTACCACCAAGTCTTTAATGATTTATTGATGGGATGTTGATGAATTGTTCAAAACAGAGGAGGAGCCTTTATTTTATGCGGGGTGCGCGAGGTATTACCTTTATGCCGCAGCGCCTTTATTACGATACGTGCTGCTACAATTGGCAAATGGATAGCCGCTAAGCTGGAGTTAGAAGCTGAAAGGCTTGAGAGCAGCTTCGAAGTGAAGCTTATTTGCTGTGTGCAGCATGTTATAGGATGGTTAGAATTGTAATAGAATTGTAATTACCTCCGAAGCAATGAGCGTAAAATTAGTGAAAGTGTAATATTAAAAAAGAATAAAATGTTTAAAACATCAGGGTTCCAAAATTTAAGGTTTTCAAGTAACTTGAACGGTTGAGTTTTGGAATTAAAAGTCTCAATTAAGAAGAAGTAGAATATAATTAAGTTATGATATTTCTAAAAAAAACAATTTTTTTCGTGTTTATACCGTTGCTTTGGAGCGCTTCTGCAGCTGCTGCAAACAGGTATCACGAGTTTGGGGGCAACATTAATATGTTAGCCTCAAGTTTGGCGCCGGTGCCATCGCAGAATAATCGCCTCAGCATAGGTTTTGGCGGAGGATTAGCGTATTCCTGGCACTTCAACGACGTAATGGCCATCCGGACAGGGCTGCAGGGCAACTACTATCGGAGCACAACAGCGATGTCGGCGCTCAAGGAAACTTCAAGAATACTCTTTCCCGAAGAGTGGAACTGGGGCGCAAGCGAGCTGTACGATTATTTTGATTTCACAAGTAACTTGGAAACCTACACCGCTCAGCAATCCACGCTCTACCTTCAGGTGCCGGTGCTGTTCGAGTATTTAGGCGCATTTACTCCCAACAACACCTATTTAGGTTGGTACCTTTCTGCCGGCTTCAAAGTAGGATATGCCATTATGGGAAGTAGCAATGCAAGTTTTAAAGGTCTGAAAACCAGCGTATTGTTAGGTGAAGAGGGGGTAGATATAGGTGAAGACAGCAAGCTACAGGACTTAGGCTGGGGAATCAAAATAGATAATAGCGTTACCTCCCCGCTGGACATGGGTTTTAGCAGCATTGCCTACTTAGAAGCAGGGTTTACGCAGCAGCTAACGACCCGGCATATCCTGTATGCAGGAGTTTTCGGGGAGTATAGCATCTACAGCGTCGTTGGCAGCGCTTCCTCCGTTATGCTGGAGTATGAGCCGCGGCGGGTAGATGTGGCGACCTTGGGAGACGGGGAGGTAGCTTACCAGTTCCGCTACCATCCGGCAGCAAACGTATCTGCCAATAACGTCAAATCGAACTATTTTCTCTCATTTGGCATTACGGTGAGGATAGGCTTGTCGTTCAACAAGCGAACTGTCAGGCGCAACGAACGCTTATTCAACGTGCGCTATTTTCAGTACTAGTTAGAATATTTACCATTGTAATTTTATTTGAATTATGATTATGCAAAAATTTTTTTCTGCCAAGTTGGTTATTTTACAGCTGGCTTTACTTTCGAGTAGCGTATATCTTGTTGCACAGCCCTTAGACTCTGAGCCGGTAGGTGCTTCTTTCAAAAAAGCAGTAGGCTTTCACCAGCGGGGGCAGTACAAAGAGGCGTTGAATTTTTATCGTGAATCGCTAAAAGAGAACGGTAACAATAAAGGAGGGTTAGCCGTACTCATTGCTAAGCAGATGGCATCTTGTGAGTATGCCATTAAGCGGGTGTCCGATCCCGAACCGGTAACTGTAACCAAGTTGGGTGCAGACATCAATGGCCCCACCTACTCAAATATCAACGCCTATCCTAGCAATACCGAGCAGACGTTCTACTTTACCTCGTCTCGCTCCGAAAAAGCAGTGAAGTCGGGAACTACTCAAATGGACCGCCTCTGCATTGCTCAGCGCAGCGACCGTACCGGGGGGCAGTGGGACGTTAAGATCGTAACAGGCAACAAGCGCTACCATGAAAGCGTGCTGGGGATATCACCCGATGGAAAAGATATTTTCGTCTTTCGGGGTAGCAGGGATATCTTTCTGCTTGATGTTTCCTCCAGCTTTGATATGCAGGCGGCGATAGGCGGGAAAGTGGACTATATACCCATGGCCAAACGCTACGACATGGATTTGTCGAAAGATCACCCCATCTCCTCGCTGGCGATAACCAGAGACAAGAAAACTATCTACATGAGCATGAACGATTATGGAGATAAAGGAGGATATGGAGGATTCGACATTTGGCGATCCGACTACGATGTCGTAAAGAGAACCTGGGGGCCGCTGACCAACTTAGGCCCTGCAATCAACACGGAGAACGACGAAATTGCCGTTTCTGTGCACCCCGACGGCGCTACGATATACTTTTCTTCCAACGGGCATAAGGGTATGGGCAAGTTTGATATTTACCGCTCGGAGTACGCAGATTCGCTTGCCAGCTGGGGCAAACCGGTGCATCTGGGCTTCCCCATCAACACGGCAAACGACGACATCTACTACAACGCGGTGCCGGGTAATCCGAAACATGCCTACTACTCCTCCGAAAGGGAGGATGAGCCGGGTGTGTACGATATCCGCTTCGTGAACTATTACGGACGAATCCTGAGCGAGGAGGAAAAGGAAAGGCTGCGTCAAGAGTACCTGAAAGCGGTAGAGGAAGCCAAAAAAGATATTAAACCGATTAAGTCAAGCGACACCAAGCTGTTGGCCAAGAAAGGATACGATAATTTCCCTACGGATAGCATAAAGGTAGGAATGAAGGTTTACCTCCAGAGTATCTTGTTTGCTAACGCCAAGGCGACGCTGCTGCCAAAATCGTACAAGCAGCTGGAGCAGCTCTATCGCCTGATGCTCTACCATCCGCTGCTGAAAGTTGAAATATCCGGACACACGGACAATACCGGTAAGAAGGCAACCAACCAACGGCTTTCGGGGGAGCGCGCCCAAAGCGTGGTAGATTACCTCATTGGTAGAGGAATTGAACCCAATAGGCTGTCTGCCAGAGGTTATAGCGATACGCAGCCTATTGCTCCCAATAAAACTGCCGCAGGAAAGGCGCTCAACCGGAGGGTAGAGTTTAAGGTAACTGCCTTGGGAATGGAAAATGAAGGCGCGAATTAGCTCAAGCCGGAGAGTGTTATTGCGATGATATTGCGATGATATTGCGAGATGACATTGCGATATAGATTGAGAGCGATATGAATTGAGAGTGGAGGTGGCCGAAGCCGCCGCCACTCTTTTCTTTGTATGTTGGGCATATTTCTACCCTATCAGGGTGTAAGAATTGTTACGAAATAAATTGACTATTGCGCCGTCCCGTAGGGTGGGGTGTGCAAACCCACGTAAATTCCTCTGCTCTTTTTGCCTACCTCAAAATGCTCTCTACCCTGTTTATCAGCTGGCTTGGGTGCCAGTTGTCAACTGTTTGAGCCTCGTTTGGCTGCTGGCGCATTACTTTTTCCAGCGTATAGTCGGCAGCTTCGTCGTCGGTCAGGTAGCTGAAGGTAGCAGGGTCTGTACCGTTATTTCCCCGCGTAACGGAGGCGTTGCCTGCCCCTGCGCCGGAGTTGCTATACTCGCGGTACTTGTAGGTTTTGGCGCTCCACGTATCCCAGCCTTTTGCCTTGATGACGCCGCTCATGGAGGTATTCATAAAGACCACGTGGCAGTTATCCTGCCAGGGCCTGCCGAGCGAGTAGCTTCCGGCGGCGGCATTTCCTTCGACGCTGCAATGGTTGAACACGTAGCCGTACTTGCCGGCAGGCCCTGCGCCGGCGGTAACCTCTCCGCCGCCGCTGCGGGCGAGGCAGTACAGCACGCACTCGTCGAAGTAGGCTGCGGCGTTGCCAAAAATGAAATCCACCGTTCCCTCTATGCGGCAGTTTTTGTAGTACTGCCGACCGTTGCCATGCGTGTAGTGCGTGTCCTGAAAGCCCTTTAGCCTGCAGCTGACAAAAACCTGCTTGTCCTTGGTGGTGCGCAGCGCCACCGCCTGTCCGGCGCTGACGCCTGCCGTGTTTTGAATGGTAAGGTTTTCGGCGTAAAAATTCTCCGCCTCCACGTGCAGCGTTGCCGACCCCATTGTCCCGATGGTACTCCCGCTTGCAGCTTTTGGCGCCGACCCGTCGGTAGGGTAGGGGTCCGGCGCGGCGGCGTCGTAGGTAATGACGGCGCTGTCGGCATGTTCGCCAACCAAAATTACGTTTCTTTTGGAGCTTTCGAGAATCAGCCATTCCCTGTATATTCCCTTTTTGATAAACACCACCGTTGGGCTGCTGCTGTTGCTGGGGATGGCCGCAAATGCCGCCTTTATGGTGGTGTGCGTACCGCTTCCGTCGGCGGCCACTATAATGCTGTACGGGTTGTGCAGCTTTGCGGGCTTGTACAGGCGGGCAACATCGCCGTTGCTGCCGGTTGCCGTAATGCTAAACCCAACCGTGCTGCCGGTAACGGTAAAGATGTAGGTATCTGTGAACCTCAGCAAGCCCTGAGCGTCGGCTGACTTCAGCTCAACCGAGTCGCCGCCGGCCTTGTGGTCGTAGTAGCGGACGCTGCTCAACCCCGCTGCCGAGAAAATCTCTACCTGCAGCGTTGCTTTGGACGCCAGCGATAGCGAGGCTTTGATGGTATCGTTTACCGAAAGTATGCCAATTTGCGGCGTAACAAGGTCTTTGTCGGTAATTTTCACCGGCTGCTCCACGTATTTTACGTGCCCCTTGCCGTTGGCTACGGCAACTTTCACGGCAACCGTCCAGGGTGTGCAGGTAACAGTATAGCTGCCGGTTTCCGGCTCATACGGCCTTGGCGCGAAGTCCGTTTCGGCTACTAAAGCTTCGCTTAGCTGCGCGCTGCGCTGCTCCACGAGGTAAACTTTGAAGCTCGCTATCCCTGCGCCCGACGAGGCGCGTACCGCTATGGGCAGCGTATCGGCAACGGTCATTGATACGGCGGCGGTATCCCTGAGCGGCAGCAGCGCCACCTCCGGCTCCCAGCGCAGCAAATCGACCACCAGCAGCGGAATGGTTTTTGCCGCAACCTGCCCTTTGACATCTGTTGCCACCACCCGAAATCCTTTCATAACCTCGTTGAAGTTCAGGTCAACCCGGAGGCTGTACTCCTTTGGGTTTTCGAACTCGGTAACCGGTGCGCCTGTCGGCAAAAGCTCGTCGTAGGTGTCGAGCACGTAGCAGGCTACGCTCTGCAAGGCGTTTGCGGCGGTTACCTTGCCCGTAATCGTTGGCTTGCTCGCCTGAAAAATGTCCACGTACAGGGAGTCCGCGCTGAGGGAAATGCTCAGCTCCGCAGGCGTCTCTTCGTCCGGCGTATCGTTGTCCAAATTTTTATCTTCTTTGCATGAAGTCAGCGCCAAGGCTGCCAGCATCCCGCTCAGCGCGGCAAAAAGTCGTAGCTTACAGATCATAGTTTTTAGTTTTTACGTCATATCATTCATCTATCCCCCCCCCCAATCGCTTCGCTTCATTGGGGGTTATTCATATTCAACCCTGCGGGTTGAGCGCCCAATTTTATCCGACACTTGAGTAAGTGATGCGATATTAGTTTTTAATTTTTAGTTTTTAATTTTTAGTTCTTAGTTCTTAGCTTGCTCTGTGGTGATATGCTCCACTATTGAGCTCAGGTAAACTTCCAGATTGGTGTACACGCTGCTTAGCGTTTTATTGTTTTTATCGCTTGCGTTGGTGGGGTTAAGGCCGTTGGCTGCTTCCCATGCATCGGGCATGCCGTCGGAGTCGGAGTCAAGCGGCGCCGGCAGGCTTTCCAGAGGAGGCCAGGCGCCTACATCGTTTTGGTTGTCGATAATGCCGTTTGTGCTGCCGTTGGAGCCGTTGCGGAAGAATGTACCGCTGCGCACTTCGCCCGCTACGCGCCTGTCCACGGCGTCGCGCCTGAGGCTTGCGCCGGCGTAGTCCACCACGCGCTCGTAGGCTACCTCGGCCGAGTGCTGCGTAATCGACTCAAAGTCGAAGGGTGTACTGCGCCTCATGGCCGCCTTCTCGGCCTCGCTCACCCCTTGAATGCCGTACGTCCAGTTATCGCCGGTGGTTCGTGTGCTTCCGTCCACGTAGTTGCCCGCCACGTAAATCCTCCCGTACTGCCCGATGATGTTTACAAAGCGTCCGCTGCCGTCGTCCTCCGTTTTTTTGCCGGGGGCGTAGATGCGCTCCCTGATGCTCGACCTTGTTGCCGGGCCGGGCTTGTAGTAGTTGTTCACGATGTTGACGTCGGCGGCCTCTCCGCCGTAGGCGCTGTTGGTGTTTCCCCAGTTGTAGATTACGTTGTTGCGGTAGTCGGTGGGGTTCAGGCCATTTTCGCCGGAGGCGAAGCGGGGGTTGCGGCTGTCGTGGTGCGCCAGCAGGTTGTGGTGAAACGTTGCGTTGCGTCCGCCCCAGATGCCGCCGTAGCCGTGCGCCCCCTTTTCGTGCAGCGAATTTTTCAGGCTTTCGGCAATCAGGCACCACTGCAGGGTAAAGCTTTGCATTTCGTAGAACGAAGCGCACTCGTCGGTGCTCCAGCTCATGGAGCAGTGGTCAACCATCACGTTTGCTCTACCTCTCGACCAGATGGCGTCGCTCTCCACGCCGTTTGCCGCCCCCATGCGGAAGCGCAGGTAGCGGATGATTACGTTGTCGGCGTTGTTCACAACAACGTCGTAGCCGGCCACGCAGACGCCGTCGCCCGGGGCGGTTTGTCCGGCAATGGTCAGGTTGCCGTTGTTAATGTTCAGCCTTTTTGTCAGCTGAATGGTGCCGGAGACTTTAAACACCACCGTTCGTGCGCCCGACCGCTCTACGGCGTAGCGCAGCGTTCCCACTCCGCCGCCGTCGCCCAGCGAGGTAACGTAATATACGTCGCCGCCGCGCCCGCCGGTGGCGTTTTTCCCAAAACCTTCGGCGCCGGGAAAGGCCGACAGGTTGTCGAGCAGCGGGTCGGCGAGGTATTTTTCTACGGGCAGCGTTCCCCTCGCGAGCTTGCCGTTTACGTCGTACGCATCGACGACAATCTGCTCCAAGCCTGCAAACATCGCCGGAGTGAGCTCCGTTACCTCCCGCGTCAGCTCTTTGCTGTTTGCAAAGGTAGTGATTTCGGCCAGCGGAATGTCCGTATCGTTGTTGTAGCGCGTAATGGCTACCCTGCTCAGCCCGACGGCGGAGGTTACGCGCAGCTGCACGTAGGGTTTCGGCGCGTTAGGGTGCGTATTGAGGCGCAGGGTAGCGCCGGTGGGGAAGCCGACGAGCGGCGGAGCGCTCAAGTCCAGCGCCACCTTGAGCGGCAGGGTGAGCGTGGCCGAGCGGCCTTGCTTGCTCACCGCGTACACCTGCAGGCCGGCCATGTCGTCGGTGTAGGTCAGGCCCTCAAAGCAGGCGCTGTAGCCCTCGCCGGAGGCGAATGAGGTTGCAGGAGCGCCGTGCAGCGTGGCCGTTACTGCGGAGCCGACAGCCCTAAGCACGTAGAGCCTCACCGTATCCAAATTTGGCGACGCTACCCTGAAGCACGGCGCAGGCTTTTCGGCGTTGGGGTCGCTGTTGACCTTGAGCGTGTCGGCGGAGACGTTGGTAAGCTCCACCAGCGGCGCAGCGCTGCCGGGGTCAACAAAGCGGTAGGCGAGCTGGCGCTGCGCGTAGCTCTCCTCCGCATCCTCCGCCGTAACGCGAAGCCCGGCCACGTCGCCCGAAGACAGCCCCAGGTCGGCAGGCGTAAGCGTTATCCGGTAAGCGGACGAGTCGAGCGTTGCTGCAGCCCGTATCAGCGACGCGCTTTTATCCTGCCGGATGCGAAAGCAGGCGACTTCCCGCAGGCTCTTAGGCGAGCGCACCTCCACCGATAGCGCCGGCGGGCTGAGCGGGTTAACGTCCAGCGTATCGCCCAGCGCATCGCCCGCTACGTTCAGGAACAGAATACGCAGCCCGCTGTCGGCCGCAAAGGTCAGCGAGTCCTGCGGGGTGGGCTGGGGTGTGGTGTTGTCCGGCTGCGCCTCCGGAATATCGTTTGAGCTGCAGGCAAGCAGCAGCAGCGCAAAGCAGCAGAGAGAAAGATGCTTCATTTTTTTTGAATTTTGAATTATGAAATTGAACGACTTTGCTGTAACAATAAAGGACGCTTGCGCCGCATCTCCGCTCCGTATGCTAAAGCATACGGTTAATAAAGTGTCGTCCCTGCGGGACTGCCCGGACAAGCGAGCATTCGTGCATCTCCGCTCCGTATGCTAAAGCATACGG
>JAISAC010000079.1 GCA_031266935.1 Prevotellaceae bacterium | reverse complement strand
CAATCCTACAATCTTGCTGTACGGCCATTTGATGGTTGAATTTGAAAAGGAGGTTGACGCCAAAGAGGTGAAAGCAACGCTGGTGGACAAGAGCAGTAATGTATCGCAGCTGTTTTGAGAAGCTTTTATATGTCTTCGACTTGCACGCTGCAAACTTGCGTAAAATCGCGAAATCTACAGGTACGTACGGTGAAATTTTCATAAAAAAGAGGGCGAATTTTTTCAGGAGAACGAAATTACCGGTCACCCAAATTGTTTTTGGCAAAAAAAGTGTATTTTTGTGTGCAAGAGCCGGATGTAGCCGTACAATCATCACCCTAAAACACAACTTATGAGCAAACGTATCGACAGCAAGCAGGCCGCCGCCAAGCCTGCCCCCAAAAGCAAAGCGGAGGAAGCGGTGTACATAAACCCGCTGACGGACTTCGGATTTAAGAAAATCTTTGGCGACGAAAAGCTGCTGATTGCCTTTCTGAACGACATCCTCCAGCTAGAGGAAAGCATCACGTCGCTGAGCTACGGCCCCACCGAGCAGCTGGGGGATTGGGAGTCGGAGCGCAAGGCGGTTTACGACTTGCTGTGCACCAACAAGAAAGGCGAATCTTTTTTGGTAGAAATGCAGCGAGCGCCGCAGGAATTTTTTATGGACAGGCTGCTGTTCTACTCCTCATTTTTACTCCGCAATCAGGCACCTAAAGGTAAGCCCAAGGGTAAGAAGAAGTGGAACTTTCAGCTAAAGGCCGTTTACGTGGTGTCGTTTCTGAACTTTAAGCTGCATGTAGATGGAACCGATGAGCAGCAGATTGTCAGCAAGGTGCACTTGGCAGAGGAAACCACCCATGCGCGATTTTCGGACAAGTTGCGCTTTGTTCTCATCGAGCTGCCCAAGTTCCAAAAGCGGGTAGATGAGTTGAAAACCAACACGGATATTTGGTTTTACTGCCTAAAAAACCTGGAACATTTGCAGGATATTCCGGCGGAAGTAAAGGGTCAAATATTTCAGCGGCTATTTGAATTAGCACAAATTAAAAAATTAACAAGCGAAGAAATGAAAACATACCACCAAAGCGTATTAGAGTACGACGATATTGTTGATGCTCTTGACTTCGAAAGGAGACGAAGCGAAAAAAGAGGAATAAAAATGGGTGTAGAAAGAGCCTATGCTGAAGTTGCCATTAACTGCGCTGCTTTGGGAATGCCCCTCGAAGACATAGCCAGCCTGACGAAGTTTTCGGTAAAGCAAGTGCAGGCCATTTTGCAGCGCCAAGGCTAATTTCAGCACATTAAATCAGCAAATTTTGAACTTTAAGCAGCTAAACAACAGCGTCGGGTGGCTGTGCTTTGCCGTTGCCGCCGCGACCTACCTGTGCACCATGGAGCCTACGGCAAGCCTGTGGGATTGCGGCGAATTTATAGCCACCTCGTACAAGCTGGAGGTGGGGCATCCGCCGGGAGCGCCGCTCTTTATGCTTATTTCGCGCCTCTTTACGCTGCTTGCGGGCGGCAACACTGCCCACGTGGCGGTCATGGTCAACGCCATGAGCGCGCTGTGCAGCGCCTTTACCATCCTGTTTTTGTTTTGGAGCATCACGCATATTGCCCGCAAGTTGACATCGGAAAAATCGCCGGAAAAAGGCAAGCCCAACCACCTGCTCGTGCTTGCCGCCGGATTTGTGGGCGCCATGGCCTACACGTTCTCCGATACGTTCTGGTTTTCGGCTGTTGAGGGCGAAGTGTACGCCATGTCGTCGCTATTCACGGCGGTGGTATTTTGGGCTATGCTGAAGTGGGAAGGCGAGGAGCGCAGCGACCTGCAAGCGCGGTGGATTGTGCTCATTGCCTACCTCATGGGGCTGAGCATTGGCGTACACCTGCTCAACCTGCTTGCCATTCCCGCCATCGTGATGATTTACTACTTCAAGCGCTACAAGTTTTCGTGGCGCGGTACGCTGAAGGCGCTTGCCGCGTCGGCGGCCATTTTGCTCGCCATACTCTACGGCGTTATTCCCGGCGTGGTGGCCATGGCCTCGTGGGTGGAGCTGCTCTTTGTGAACACGCTGCATGCGCCCTACAACAGCGGTGCGCTGTTTTTCCTGCTGGTGGCTGTAGCCTCCGTAATGTTTGGCGTTTACTACACCTGCAAGCGCGGCAAAAAGAGCGCCAACGCCATCCTTGTGTGCCTTGCGGTGATGCTGGTGGGCTACTCCTCGTACGCCGTGGTGGTCATTCGCTCTGCCGCCAACCCGCCTATTGACGAAAACAGCCCCGACAACGTGTTTAACCTGAAGTCGTACCTCAACCGCGAGCAGTACGGCGACCGCCCGCTGCTCGTAGGGCCAAGCTACGCCACGCCGGTGGTAGATTACGCCGAAATATTTGGCTACATCAAAAAAAACGGCCGCTACGAGCAGGCGCCAAGCAACCTGCGCTATACCTACAACGAGCGCTACACCATGCTGTTCCCGCGCATGTACAGCCCGTCGGCCGACCACGTAGAGGAGTACAAAAAGTGGGGCGACGTGCGCGGCAGGCGAACCATTGTGCGTAACGCCAAGGGCGAGCAGGAGGCGCACATGATGCCTACGTTTGCCGAAAACCTGCACTTCTTTTTCACCTACCAGCTGGGGCACATGTACCTGCGCTACTTTATGTGGAATTTTGCCGGCAGGCAGAACTATATACAGAGCCACGGCGGCGTACTCCACGGGCGCTGGATTTCGGGCATTCCATTCATTGACAACCTGATGATGGGTAGCCAGCAGAATTTACCCACATTTCTAGAGCAAAGCAAGGCGCGCAACAAGTACTACATGCTGCCGCTGGCGCTGGGCGTGATGGGGCTGCTCTTTCAGCTCAGGCAGAGCAAAAAGAGCTTCACCGTAGTGGGGCTGCTGTTTTTCCTTACGGGGGCGGCCATTGTGGTGTACCTCAACCAAACGCCGCTGCAGCCGCGGGAGCGCGACTACGCCTACGCCGGGTCGTTCTACGCCTTTGCCATTTGGATTGGGCTGGGGGCGCTTTGCTTTGGCCGGTGGCTGGCGGCTGCCTGCGCAAAGCAAGCAAGCGGCAGCCGGAGCGCCCGCCGCCTGCTGACGGCTATCGGCTGTCTGCTGCCGCTGCTTGCTCCGGCAATTATGGCCAAGGAGAATTGGGACGACCACGACCGGTCGCAGCGCTACTTTGCCCGCGATTTTGCCTATAGCTACCTCGCCTCGTGCGCACCCAACGCCATTCTCTTCACCGGCGGCGACAACGATACTTTTCCGCTTTGGTACCTACAGGAAGTCGAAGGCATCCGCACCGACGTGCGCGTGGTGAACTTGAGCCTGCTGGGCACCGACTGGTACATTGACCAAATGAAAATGCGCGCCTACCAGTCGCCGCCGCTGCCCATGAGCTTGCCGCAGCGCAGCTACGAGCCGGGCGTTAACGAGGAGATTTACGTGGTGGATAAAATTCAGACCCCCGTTCCGCTACGTCAGGCCATTGATTTTGTGGCAAGCGAAAGCCCGCAGACCAAGTTCCGGTCGGGGCACGGACAGCCTGTCAGCTACCTGCCATCGCGGCAGCTTTCGCTGGAGGTAAACAGGGAGGGCAACCTCGGCGTGGCGGATGAGCACCTGCTGCTGCCCGACAGCATTACGTTTTCCATTTCGCGTGAGGTGCTTCTTAAATCCGACTTAGCGGCGCTCGACATTATAGCCGCCAACCGCTGGGAACGCCCCGTTTACTTCTCCTCCGTTGGCAGCAGCAGCGACTTGGGGCTGAGCGACTACCTGCAATTTGAAGGGTTTACCTACCGGCTAATTCCGTACAAAACGAGCACAGAGAACGTGCTCAGCGTTGGCCGCATGGAGCCGGATACGCTGTACCGGCGCCTGCTGCACACCTACCGCTACGGCAACATTGACCGCTGCAACGTGCTGGTGGACGAGCACGTGAGCAGGGCGCTGAGCATGGTGCGCTTTCGCGAAATATTTACCCGCACGGCCAACGCCCTTAGCGACGCCGGCAAGGCGCAGCAGGCCGCCGAGGTGCTGCACCGCTGCGCCGAGCTGATGCCGGCGTGCAGCTTCCCCATCAACAGCTCGCAGCCGGAGGACATTTTCTACCTCACCTTTATTGAGGCATTTTACCGCGCAGGGCTAAGGGAGGAAGCCAACGCCATGGCCGAAAACTTTTACGGAGAAGCTCAGAAAAACCTGCTCTACTTCTTTGGCCTGCCCAGACCAATATCGCGCACGCTGGACTACGAAAAAGAGGTAAACCTGCACTTCCTGCAAAATCTGGCCTCCATTTGTCAGGAGCATCAGGAGCAGGCTTTGAGCGAAAAATACCGGAAAGAAATGCTGAATTTTGAGTAAATCGCAGCGGCGTGTAGTCCGCCTGCAATGCGATGTGCCTGCCATTCCCGTATTCGCATCCATCAAAACAATTAAAAAATCAGCGATTTTGAACAATCCATTGAGAAAATAATCGCCAAAGTTTGCGTTACCCAATCTGGCTAAATCTTTTTTTTGAGGTGCTATGAAAAACAAATGGCAGCTCTCGGAGAGAGCACTACTGTAACAGCGGCAGCACGCATAAAAATCATAAAAAAAATTTGGTACAGAGTACAGCGTCCAACAACTTTCGGCGTAACGCCGCCAAACCGCAACTTAAACCTGTGAACAAATAATTTTGGACTTCTGACAAAAACAGCCGATAAAAATAACCCCTACCTTTGCGGCGTCAATTCAATTTTAAAAAAAATAGAATAAATATGGATAGGAAAGTTGTATTTATCACCGGAGCCTCTTCCGGAATAGGGCGTGCGACGGCGCTGCTGTTGGCAAAGCACAATTACACCGTTTACGGCGCGGCGCGGCGGATTGACCGCCTGAAGGAGATCGAATCGCAGGGCGTCAAACCGCTCGTTCTGGACGTAACCGATGAAGTATCTGTCAGCAATGCCATCAATGAAGTTATCAAAAACGAAGGACGGATTGACGTTTTAATCAACAACGCAGGCTACGGCGAATACGGCGCGGTAGAAGATGTGAGCATGGAGAGCGCAAGGAGGCAGCTGGATGTAAACCTGTTCGGGTTGGCTCGCGTTACGCAGCTGGCGCTACCCGGTATGCGCAAGCAAAAAAGCGGAAAAATAGTGAACGTTACTTCTATCGGCGGAAAAATGGCGACGCCCATGGGCGGCTGGTACCATGCAAGCAAGTTTGCGGTAGAAGGGTTGAGCGACAGCCTGCGGCTGGAAGTCAAGCAGCTTGGCATTGACGTTATCATCATTGAGCCGGGCGGAATAAAAACCGAATGGGCGGGAATAGCAAACGATACCATGATGAAAGCTTCTGGACACTCGGCATACTCCCACTTTGCGGAGGCCGCCCCATTTGCGGAAGCCGCCTCAAAAGCCGCTTCTCTTGATGATAAAGCGCCGGAGCCAACCGTCATTGCGGCGCTAATCAAAAAGGCCATAGAGGCCAAAAAGCCAAAAGCAAGGTACGTAAAAGGATTCATGGCAAAACCGATTATGCTTGCCAAAAAGCTGCTGAGCGACGCAATGTTTGATAAAGTTATTTTAAGCCAGTTCAAGTCAAGCGTGAAAGCTGCCGGCAAGGTAGCCGCAAACGCGGCGCTTGCCGGAGTGATAGCAACCAGCGCGGCGCTCTCACCCTGCCTTGCCGGCAGCACAACAGGTGCAGCTATAGCCGTTTTTCTTTTCCTTTATATATGATGTAAAGCCGGAATCCTTGCTTTTAACTCGACGTAGCAGGGGACGCTACGTCGAGCGAGAACTTGTTTATTCAGTTAAAAAAATGCTTGATAATTGAAAAAAATATCGTTCTTCAATACACAATTTCAAACACTGCTCAACTTCATTTTTTTTTATGACAACAATTCTATCTTGGTAAAAAGTTGAATTTGAATTTGTTTTTGCAATAATATAGGAAAATGTTTCGCTCGATGAAATTTTTCTTATGAATGTATAACCAATATCAATACTCATATTAACAAATTCATCGTACATTATTTCAACATAATTAAAATCGCCCTTTCTTACCTTAAAAAAATCTCGTATCAATTCAATATTTGATTTATTATTTACAGGAACTAATGACAGCCAAGTTAAGTACTCCTCATTTGAATTATTTGTTATTTTATAGTTGTCTATTGTTTGTTTATGTCCTGTAATTCCATTAAAATAATTATATGAAACAATATCAATTTGTAATGGACTTTGGGCGTTTAATTCCAAATTGCAAAACATAAAACCAGAAAGGAATATGTAAATTACTGTCTTCATTTTTCCTGCATATTTTTAATAATTTCTTTCTTGGAATTGATAATCATTTCCATTAAAACTTTATTTCCCTCAATCCATCGTTCATTAACAGGTTGGTGGCTTGCACCTTTATGGTCTCCGCCATTCAGAAAATACAATAAAGCGTGTCCGTTAGCCTCGTGGCTGTACAATTCAGCGGCGGCAGCTGACGATAAATTTTTATTTACGGCAACTATGATATTTCCATATTATAGTAGGCTCACCTACCTGGAGGCATACTGTTGCCACGCCTGTTGTTTCATTTTTAACGCAGTGTGACTTTGTCGGAAAGCCTGTAGCAGCATACGCCACCAACAAGGGAAATGTGGGTTCGTTCTTTACGCTCTTTGAGGAGAAAGCCCGAAACGCCAACCTGCTTCCCGGCGAAGAATTTCACAACGATCTTTCGGGCAAGGATGAGTTGGAACAAAAGATTTCAAAATGGATAGACAAGTTTGCAAATAGCGCTTTGCTCTATTCTTGCCCTTAGAAGTTGTCGAAATCTCAACAAAAGATTTAGCCAATTTCTTTTCCATTTTGCAAAATTACAATATTTTTCTAACCTGCAAAATTATTTGTGTAATTTATTTTCGGACAATCC
>JAISAC010000054.1 GCA_031266935.1 Prevotellaceae bacterium | reverse complement strand
TCCATCTGCTGCTTGCTTGCCTCGCTCTGCATATCGGACGAGTCCAGCTGCTTGTAGAGCGCGTTGCTCAGGTTAAACTTGGCGTTGGCGCTTTCGGCAACCTTGTCCAAGGCGCGGCGGTACTCTATCTCGGCGGCAGCGTAATCGCCCTTTTTGTACGCTTTATTGCCGGCCCGCACATCCTTGCGCTCGGCAGGCAGGGCGCAAAGCATGGTGGAAGAAAAGCAGGCGAGCGCAAAAAGCGCAAAAAACTTTCCCATCCCTCCGGCGGAGAGCTTCCGAAGCGTAGCCGATGTCAGCTCTAATTTTTTCATTGCTCTATTACTATGCATTTCGTGTATTTCGTATATCATGAATAAACTCACGGAACAATGGCAGCATTTTCTTTACTATGGCGTAAACTATTTCCAAGTCAATTTCTTCGTGGCGATGAACTATAAAATTTCGGAATTTCACCATTTCAGTATAATCCGGACTGCCGGAAATGACGCCAAGTTCCTGCACTTTTTTTACCATATCAGCCGAAGTGTCTGCAGGCGGCTGCTTTTCGAGCGCCAATATTCGCTCGCAGGTATCAATCACCGCTTCAATAGCTACTTGCAGAACGCGCTCCGTAGCTTTTTGCAGCATGGTATTTTGTTGCAGCATGGCAAAAGAGGTAATCTTCCAGCTTTCGAGCAGGCTTACTTCTTTATCTATAAACAACAAATTTTTTTCAACTATCTCATTGTACTTCATGTTCGCGATACTCCAATCTTTTTTTCATCCAGTATATTTCATCCTCGTACAGGCGGCACGTGCGGGTATAAAAGTTGACGTACTCCTCCATATTTTCGTCCCGCACAAAAAGCAGCTTGCCCTTCAGCGCCTCAAAAGCCAAAACAGGGTCGGCTTTTTGCAGCATCACAATGTCTATCGGGATGCTGCTCCCGACAACATTTTCTACCTGCGTGTCAACCGCAAACCGAGTAAACACATCGCTGCCGGTGTAGTAAACAGCAATATCAACATCGGAGCCGGACTTCACCACCCCACCCTGCGACGAGCCGAATATGTATGCAAAGCTTATATCGGGAAAATGCTCCCTGATTTTCTGCGCTATCAGCGGAATATCAATATTTTTTGTACACATGTGTATTTATTGCTGCATCTACCAACCATTCGCTATCTCTCAAGGTGAACTCTTAGAAACTCTCCAAATGAGGTAATGAGGTTAATGCACATCGTTACTCTCTTTGCTACTGAGGTTGTTTTGTTAAAAAAATTAGGTCTGAAATGAGGTTCTTTTGAGGGTACAACCTCATTTTTACCTAATTTTTCTAACAAAACTACCTCAGTAGTCGATAGATTATTCCCACACCCTACCTCATTACCTCATTGAGGAGGTCTTCAGAAATTCTCTAAGGTGTTCTCTCATAAATTAAGATTTTATCATGCTGTGCGCTTTCTGCTGCAAAATCGAGCAATGTGCCTTCCTCCACCAAATCCACTTTCTTTCCCAGCAATTTTTGCAGGTCGTTCATCATGTGGGTGTACTGTAGCAGCGAAATCCGGCTGTCGGGTGTAAACGAAACGAGTAAGTCTATATCGCTGTGCAGGGTCGCTTCGTCGCGGGAATATGAGCCGAATAGCCATGCCTTCTCCACAGGTTGCCTCGGAAAATAATCTGCTAAGATTTGTTGAATACTGCGCTTCATTGCAACATTGATTATGCTTCTACAAATGTATGAAATTCTTTCATTAAAAATCGGTATCCACTTCCCCTGCTGCTATCGGCTAAAAAGATTCCAGCTTCTTTTCCGCTCAACGATTAGCAGCTCCAGCACCAGCAGCACGATGGCAACATAAAAAAAGTAGTGGTACTGCTCGTTAAAATCTTCGTAAATAACGCTCGACAGCTCCTGCTTGTCGAGCTTGCGCACGTCGTTTACAATATCGCTAAGCCCAATGTTGGAGGTGGTTGCGCGTACGTATATGCCGTTGCCGGCGGCGGCGGTTTTTTCCAGCGTTTCTTCATCTAAGCGCGTTACCACCATGTTGCCCTGCCTGTCCTTCATCAGCCCGCCCTCCTTGAGCGGAATGGGGCTGCCCTGCGGCGAGCCGATGCCGATGGTGTAAATTTTTATGCCTTCCTTTACCGCAAGCTGGGCGGCCTCTATGGGGTCGTCCTCATGGTTTTCGCCATCGGAGATGATGATGAGCGCGCGGCTTTTTTCGCTTTGCAGCGAAAACGACCGGATGGCCGTGATAATGGCCTTGCCGATGGCTGTCCCCTGTCGGGGTACGATGCCCGTGTTGATGGCGTTCAAAAACAGCTTTGCCGAAACGTAATCGCTCGTAATGGGCAGCTGGATGTAGGCGTCGCCTGCAAAAACGATAAGCCCTATGCGGTCGCTGCCCAGCTGGTCAACAAGGCGGGCAATGGCTCGCTTGGCATTTTCCAGCCGGTTGGGGGTAAAGTCCTGCGCCATCATGCTGTTCGACACGTCGAGCGCAATGATGATTTCTGCACCCTTGCGCTTTATCTCCTTCACCCTTGCGCCCAGCTGAGGACGGCAAATTCCCAGCACCAAGAACAGGAACGCCAGCGACCACAGCAGCAGCTTTATCCAACCACGCGCTACCGAGGCGCCCGGCATAAGCTGCCGCAGCGTTTGGATGTCGCCAAACCGCGACAGCGCCCTGCGCCGGCTGCGCAGGTGCAGCGCGTACAGCAGCGCTGCCAAAGGAATTGCCAGCAGCAAAATAAAGTACTCCGGTTGTGCTAAACGAAACATATTGTTAATTAGGAATTACGAATTAGGAATTAGGAATTACGAATTACTAAAGTATGAAAATCGCCAACTTTTAGTTTTTAGTTCTTAGTTTTTAGTTCTTAACTTCTCACGGTATTCTCCTCAGCGCCGTCAGCCTCAAGAGCAGCTCAAGTAGCAGGCAGCCCAGCGCTATCAGGGCAAACGGCGTGTACTCCTCTTTGTGGTGGATGAGCGAATCTACCTCTACCTTGTCGCGCTCAAGCTTGTTTATCTCCCCGTAGATTTCGAGCAGCTTGGTGTTGCTGGTGGCGCGGAAATATTTTCCGTCGGTCATTTCTGCAATTTTGCGCAGCATATCCTCGTCAATCTCCACCTGCATCTGCTGCATTTGTACGCCAAATGGCGTCATTGCCGGGTAGGGAGCAACGCCAATGGTGCCTATGCCGATGGTGTAAACCCTTATGCCGTAGGTTTTGGCAATTTCTGCGGCGGTAAGCGGGGCAACCTCTCCGCTGTTGTTCACGCCATCGGTGAGCAGTATCACCACGCGGCTGACGGACTTGCTGTCCTTGAGGCGAGCCACCGCGGTTGCCAGCCCGTTGCCAATGGCGGTGCCGTCTTCAATCATGCCGCACTCCACGTCCTTCATCAGGTTGATGAGCGTAACGCGGTCGGTGGTGAGCGGGCACTGCGTAAAGCTTTCGCCGGCAAACACAACAAGGCCGATGCGGTCGCTGGGGCGGTCGGCAATAAACTGCATGCCTATATCCTTTGCGGCTTGCAGGCGGTCGGGGGTAAAATCGCGCGCCAACATGCTGCTCGATATATCGAGCGCAATAATAATATCAATTCCCTCGGTGTAGATGCTCTCCGACTTGGTGGTTGACTGCGGCCGCGCCAGCGCAATAAATATGCAGGCCAGCGCCGCGCAGCACAGGCCAAAGGGCACGTGCTGCAGGTAGTAGCGCATCCCCTTTTTTGCGCCAAGCAGCCCGCCAATGCTCGATATTTGCAGCGTTGCCCTGCGCCGGTTAGCCACAAAAACATACCACGCCGCCAGCAGCGGGAGCAGCAGCAGCAGCCACAAAAATTTGGGTTGCGCAAAAATTATGTCATCGTATCCGTACATCGGGATTTAAAAATTCAAAGATTCAAAGATTCAAAGATTCAACAATTCAACAATTCAAAGATTCAGAATTCAAAATTCAAAATTCATTTACCGGTTGCTCCAGCTTGGTTTTCTCCACAAACAGCTGAGTCCGATGAAAGCAGCTTTCGTTCTCGTCGGGGGAAGGCATGAACTTGGCAAACTTTACCAAGTCCGAAGTGTAAAACACCTCCCGCAGCGACTCCAAATGCTCCTGAAGGCAAAGCTTGCTCTGCTCCAAGTCGCGCAAAATTTCCTCCGAAGTCTGCTCCATTGCCTGCACGCTGTACCGGCTCTCTATGTATATGCGAATAATTTCGGATATTCGGGTATGAAATTCTTTCACCCGTCCCTGCTGCCACAGCTGCTCGCCCTTGAGCTTGCTCAGCTCCCTGAAGGCAACCACGTGCGCCGGCTCTTTGGGCTTGGGCTTAAAAAACAGAGGGCGATTGCTGCCCCGTCGGCTGAGGCAGTAAATGGCAAATGCAATGAGCGCAATGAGCAAAATGCCTCCGCCAACGTACGGCGCAGCCTCTGCAAAGGTAACGGGGTACTGCACCGGGGGCTTGATGTCGTTGGGCGTAAACGCGCTGTCCATGGGCGGAAACGCCACCTTGAGCGTGAGCTCGTTGGAGGTAAACGTGTCCACCGCCACGCCGCGGTTGAGGCTGAGCATGATTTTGGGAAGCGTGTATATGACGTTGCCGTCAAAGGAGGTAAGCGTGTACTTGCGCTGTACGCTTACCCGGTCTTCCTCCTTCTTGCTGCGCAGCGTATCTATCTTCGATGTTTTTACAACTTCGACGCCCGGCATGAGCGTATCGCCCAGCGTGGGGAACGAAAACAGGATAGACTTGCTGTACGAAACCAGCAGCGTCATGTCCACTTGATCGCCCACCAAAATGCTGTCCCTCTCAAGGCTTAGCTTGATGAGAATATCATCATCCTGCGCCGGCGCGGATTTTGCGCCGATTAGCGCCGCAAGCAGCAGCAGTATAAGTTTACGTGTAAGCTTCATATTATGTATGTAACATTGATGGTAATAAATATTCAGGCTTTATCGCTGCTTAAAAAGCGTAATCAGCGGCCGCACGTAATCCTCGCCGGTGCTGATGCTCACGCTGTCCACCTTGCACTTGGAGAGGGCTTGCAGCATGGCCTGCTCGGTGGTTTTCCACCAGCTTGCGTAGCGGCTGCGTACGCTTCGCGAAGCGGTATCCACCCAAATCTTTTGGCTACTTTCGGCGTCTATCAGCTCTACAATGCCCACGTTGGGTAGGCTTGCCTCGCGGTGGTCGTAGGTGCGGACAATGCCGATGTCGTGCTTGCTGGCGGCAATCTTCAGCGCGCTCTCGAACTTCACCGCGCCTTCCGGCGAAAAGTCCATCATATCGCTCAGCACAAAAGCCGAGCAGCGCTTCTTTATGGCGTTGGTCAAAAAGCGCAGGGCTTCCGAGATGTCGGTTTGGCGGCTCTGCGGCTGCAGCTCCAGCAGCTCGCGGATGATGCGCAGCGTGTGCGACCGTCCCTTTTTGGGCGGAATAAACTTTTCGATTTTATCGCTGAAGAAGATAACGCCAACCTTATCGTTGTTCATGCCGGCCGAAAAGGAGAGCACGGCGGAGATTTCGGTTATCAGGTCTTTCTTGAGCTTATCGGTGGTGCCGAACAGCCGCGAGCCGCTCACGTCCACCAGCAGCATGACGGTAAGCTCGCGCTCCTCCTCGAACACCTTCACAAACGGCGCGCCGTGGCGGGCAGTTACGTTCCAGTCTATGCTGCGGATTTCGTCGCCGTACTGGTACTCGCGCACCTCGCTGAAGGCCATACCGCGACCCTTGAACGCGCTGTGGTATTCGCCCGCAAATATTTGCCGGGACAAGCCCCGCGACTTAATCTCAATCTTCCGTACCTTTTTTAAAAGCTCTGTTGTGCTTGCTGTACTTGCCATTGGCTTTGCTGCTTAGTTCTTAACTCTTAGTTCTTAACTCTTAGTTCTTAACTCTTAGTTCTTAACTCTTCGGCTATGGAACCTCCACAGCGTTCAGCACCTGCGTTATAATATCTTCGCTGGTTACATTTTCGGCTTCGGCTTCGTAGGTAAGCCCAATGCGGTGGCGCAGCACGTCGTAGCTTACGGCGCGTACGTCTTCGGGGATAACGTACCCGCGGCGCTTGATGAACGCGTAGGCCTTTGCGGCGAGCGACAGGCCGATGCTGGCGCGCGGCGACCCCCCGTAGCTGATAAGCCCCTTGAGGTTGCCCAGCTTGTAGTCGTCGGGGGTGCGCGTGGCGTAAACGATGTCCACGATGTAGCGCTCAATCTTTTCGTCCATGTAAACATCACGCACCACCTGCCGCGCCTTTACAATGTCCTCGGGCTTCAGCACGCGCGAGGGCTTGGGAAATTCGCCCGCCACGTTTTGGCGGATGATGAGCTTTTCCTCCTCTTTTTTGGGATAGGAGATAATCACCTTGAGCAAGAAGCGGTCAACCTGCGCTTCGGGCAGCGGGTACGTTCCCTCTTGCTCCAGCGGGTTCTGCGTAGCCAGCACCAGAAACGGCTCGGGCAGCTTATAGGTTTGGTCGCCAAGCGTAACCTGCCGCTCCTGCATGGCCTCCAGCAGGGCGCTCTGCACCTTGGCCGGCGAGCGGTTGATTTCGTCTGCCAGGATGAAGTTGGCAAAAACAGGGCCTTGCCTTACCGTAAACTCCTCCTTTTTTTGGCTGTAAATAAGCGTACCCAAAAGGTCGGCGGGGAGCAAGTCGGGGGTAAACTGTATGCGGCTGAACTTAGCTTCAATGGCGTAAGCCAGCGTGTTGATGGCAAGCGTTTTGGCAAGGCCCGGTACGCCCTCGAGCAGCACGTGCCCGTTGCTTAGCAGCCCAATTAGCAGGCTCTCGGTGAGGTGCTTTTGGCCTACAATTACTTTTGACATTTCCATGCTCAGGATGTCAACAAAGTGGCTCTCCTTTTGGATTTTCTCGTTCAGCTCTTTAATGTTTACGTTTGTGCTCATAAGATTTTTTGTTTGGTTACAGTACCTGATAAATGATGATTACCATAGCAATGCTGACGTACTCATGCTTGCAATGCAAGGAGCACAAAAGTCGAAATTAATACCCATATGAATATTTAATAAAAGCTAATAAAAACGAAGAATTTGAGCGGGGCAAAAATTTTTTAACGGATGCGGATTTTGAGGATAAATAATTTTCATGAAAGGATTGGTATATTTAACCTGCAAAGGATTTTTTGTCAAACGGTTAATCTCCGCCTGCGCCGCCGTTTCCGAAAAAACAGAGGAGCCGGAGCGGAGCTCAACGAAGTTAATCGCCTCTCATTCCTCCCAGCCTTGGGGAGGCTGATAGGTGGGGATTAACTTCGTTGAGCTTCGCTACGCTCGGAATGACGGGTGCAGCAGGGAATCTCCACCTTCTTCCAGGTGAGTGAGGATAGGGTGTAATTCAAATTGTCGCGTATAGGCGCTACGCGCCTATGTGCGACAGTTTGAGATACACCCGTGAAGATATTTTTATTTGGGATATCCAACTAATTGTTGTACCTTTACATCATCTTTACGAGCAGAAAGGCTTCTGCCGGCTGTGGTGTTATCCGCAGGACTGATGGAGGGGATGCCGTCCTCCAAAGACGTTAACCGTATGCTGGGTAATCTGGCATACGGTTTTTTGCTTTGGCTAAAAAACGAGATGTGAAGTATTATTTTCCCTACTTCACTTGCTTTTGTGTGTACCAAAACAGCATTGTATCTATCTGTTTTTTTGAGCATCGCAAGCAACCGATGAGGCCATAGCGAAGCACTGATTACCCGCAATACCGCCGTCACCTTAATGCTGTGGGGGCTGGCAGCTCACAAATCCGCCATAAAAAAAACTGCCAATTCACGCCTGCTATTCAATAAAAATTATACCTTTGTCCTTTAATAAACCAACAAATACAATTAAAGTATGAGAAGACTAATTTTACTTCCGCTGGCAGTACTTGGGCTTAGCGCGCAGGTATTTCCTCAAAACAAGCTGGTGGTCAACGTCGACCAGGGCAAGGAGACCATAGACCGGCACATCTACGGGCATTTTTCCGAGCACCTCGGGCGCTGCATCTACGGCGGCTACTGGGTTGGCGAAGACTCGCCGATACCCAACACGCGCGGCATCCGCAACGATGTGGTGCAGGCGCTCCGGGACATCCAAATTCCCAACCTCCGCTGGCCCGGCGGCTGCTTTGCCGACGAGTACCACTGGATGGACGGCGTTGGCCCGCGCAGCCAGCGCCCAAAAATGGTAAATACCCACTGGGGCGGCGTGACGGAGGACAACAGCTTCGGTACGCACGAGTTCCTCGACCTCTGCGAGCAGCTGGGCTGCGAGCCTTACATCACCGGAAACGTCGGCAGCGGCAGCGTAGAGGAAATGTCCAAATGGGTGGAGTACATCACCTTCGACGGTGAAAGCCCCATGTCCAACCTCCGCAAGCAAAACGGACGCGAAGCGCCGTGGAAGGTAAAATTCTGGGGCGTAGGCAACGAAAGCTGGGGCTGCGGCGGTAACATGACGCCCGAATTTTACGCCGACCAATACCGCCGGTACGCGACCTTCTGCCGGAATTACGGCGATAACCGCCTCTACAAAATTGCCTGCGGCCCCAACGAAGCCGACTACAGGTGGACGGAAACCCTGATGAAGAACGTCGGAAACCGCATGAATGGCCTGTCGCTGCACTACTACACCGTTCCCAAAACGTGGGGCGACAAAGGATCGGCTACGCAGTTTGACGAAGCGGAGTACTTTACGACCATCCAAAAAACGCTCTTCATGGAAGAGCTGCTGGCTAAGCACTCCACCATCATGGACAGGTACGACCCGCAAAAGCGCGTGGGGATTATCACCGACGAGTGGGGAACGTGGTACAACGTGGAGCCGGAAACCAACCCCGGCTTTCTGTACCAGCAAAACACGCTGCGCGACGCCATTGTTGCCGCCGTCAACCTCAACATCTTCAACGCCCACTGCGACCGCGTGAAGATGGCAAACCTCGCGCAAACCGTCAACGTGCTGCAGGCGGTTATCCTCACCGACAAGGAGAAAATGCTGCTCACGCCAACCTACTGGGCGTACTACCTCTACAAGGTGCACCAAAACGCCACGCTGCTGCCGATTTCGCTCAAGAGCAACAAGTATGAGCTGAACGGCAAGGCAATGGACGCCGTCAGCGTATCGGCCTCCAGAGATGCCGCGGGGAAAATCCACATCACGCTGGTAAACGTTGACCCCAACAAAGCGCAAGCCGTAGAGGCCGAGCTGCGGGGCGCTGCTGCGCAAAAAATTTCGGGAAAAATCCTGACCTCCGCCAAAATCAGCGACTACAACTCCTTCGAAAATCCCAGCGCCGTATCGGTAAAAGATTTCAAGGACGCAAAGCTGAGTAAAGGCGTTCTTTCCATCAGCCTGCCGGCAAAATCGGTGCTAATGCTCGAAGTAGAGTAGCGGTAAGGGATTGCGCACCATTCGGCACAAAAAGAAGCAGAGCGGGTAACTTCTATGGCTACCCGCTCTGCTTCTTTTTTCTAACCGGACAGCAGCGATTTGGAATTAGCGCCGATTTCAAAGCATCGCCGCCATTTTGCGGATATCGGCAAGGCGGGCAGCAAAAGGCTTGTCTTGCTTAGCGACGCGCATATTGTAATCCGTTTGCATACCAATCAGCATATCCGCCGGTATTCCCAAGGCTGCTTCAAACAGCATAGCCGTTGTTGGGGTTAGCGGTCGATGTTCGTTCAATATGTGATTCAGCATTTTGTACGACATTCCCATTTGCGCGGCAAGTTTACCCTGCGATATGCCGCGATATTCAATTTCTTCTTTCAGAATTTCGCCCGGGTGAATAGAACGGGCGCAAACATGATTACCCATAACCATATTATTTATAATGATTTGACAATTCTAAAATATTACATATCGTTACAACTGTTTTGGAAATTACTTGTGTCATTTTGAATTCAATTCGGTATTGGTTGTTTACGCGAATAGAAGAGACTCCATTTTTATCACCTTCCAATACTTTGTAATGTAATGAATTGAGCGTATATAAATCTTCTGCTTTAGAAGCCTTTTCAAGGGTTCTTATACGCGCCTGATATTTTTTTACCACATCCGGTTGAAAGCGATATTTTTTGTCCGTTGCTTTTCCGACTTCGTACAATTCGTGCAAGTACTCCTTTTCAAACTCTACTTCCATAGTTCATTTTCTAAGTGATGACAAAAGTAGCATTATTTTTTTGTTTCTACAAAAAAAGTAGAATTGTTTTATCGAAAGCGCTACTTTATGCTTTGAAGAAATTGCGGCTACAATGGAAATAAATAAGATATAGCAGTTTTATGATGTGTGGCAAAGGGTGTAATTCAAATTGTCGCTTTTGCTCATTCCGTAGGAATGAATCGCTCGGTAGAAAAGGCAACGTTCCGGTGGTTGTCGGCATCCCGTAGGGATGCATCCCTACGGGACGCCAAAGAGGGATGCCATTCGTGTTTTCTACCGAGCGACGCATCCCGCTGGGATGCAAAGACGACATAGAACATTTATATATTATTTATTTTTTATCTCTAAATACCCACTGGGGCGGCATTACGGAGGACAACAACTTCGGTACGCACGAGCTCCTCGACCTCTGCGAGCAGCTGGGCTGCGAGCCTTACATCACCGGAACTGAGTAAAGGCGTTCTTTCCATCAGCCTGCCGGCAAAATCGGTGCTAATGCTCGAAGTAGAGTAGCGGTAAGGGATTGCGCACCATTCGGCACAAAAAGAAGCAGAGCGGGTAGCTTCTATGGCTACCTGCTCTGCTTGTTTTTTCCCCATCTGACCAAACATTTTTGTAAATCGCTTTC
Source organism: Prevotellaceae bacterium (assembly GCA_031266935.1). Classification (GTDB taxonomy): domain Bacteria; phylum Bacteroidota; class Bacteroidia; order Bacteroidales; family UBA932; genus JAITMY01. The sequence continues at coordinate 5,017 of JAISAC010000054.1, read as the reverse complement.
TTTGTGCTGGTTAGGTAGATTTAGAAACTCAAAAACATAGCTGTCTTTGAAAGCATTAGTCAGATCTTGGGTAAATTCTTTTGGCAATGATGAGATTTTTGCATTACCCAACATAGTGCGTTCAAAAAAACTGGCGGAAATTTGAATGAAATTGTGCCCTCACTGAGGACACAATTTGCGTTTCGGCATAAGTTTCGTAAAACTGCACCATTCTGTAAAGCCCTCTACGCTCAAAACCTCATAATGGACATTCCGGAATAAATTCAAAAATCTTGTATCCCGTCATTTTTTCGTGCAGAATCGCTTGATGACGTTGTAGGCTTCCTGAATTCCCAGCTCTCCGGATTTGCTGACGTCGAGGCAACCTTTTTCGGTGTCGCGCAGGTAAATTTGCACCAGCCCCCGATTGTAGTACGCCTCGCCCATGTTGGGGTGCAGCGCTATGGCGCCGGTGTAGCTGCTGATGGCTTCGGGCATTTGGTTGGAGCTGCACTGCAGGTTTCCGAGGTTGTAGTAGGCGTACGCAAAGTCGGGCTGCAGCGCAATGGCCCGCTGGAGGTCGCTGATGGCCTCGCTGTAGCTGTACGATTTGGTTTCGCTATTGGCCTTGTGCTTCATGCTGGTAGAGTTGTCGCTTTCGAGCACAATGGTTTGCGCGCTATTGTCGATGCTCGAAATGAAGTCCACCATTTCGCTCTGCGCCACGCTGCGGTTGAAGTAGTAAAACGCGTTGTTCTTGTCTATGCTCAGCGACTGCTTGTAGTACGAGATGGATGTGGCGTACTGGTTTTGCTCCTCCAGCAGCGAAGCTTTGGCAAAGTATCCGAGGCTGCTGCTGCCCAGGCTGTCAATAAACCTGTCGCACTGCATCATGAGCTGCCGCTGCTGCCGGGCGTCGCGGGCAGGCTTTCCGTTCACCACGCTAAGCTGCATGGCTTGGGCGCGCTGCCGGAACTGCTCGAGGTCGGCGTTAAAGTATGCGCCGTAGCGGTATCGCTGCCCGTCGGCAATGCCTATCGCCAGGCGGAATAGCGGAAGGAGGGTGATGTCGACGCGGCGATATTGCAGGTTGTCGCCGGTGAAGCTTTTGTTGCCGAAATCGGCGTCAAATGCCACCAGCTGGTTGAACTTTTGGCTCGTGTCGGCGTAGGCTACAAGGTTGCTGTCGTCCGAGGCCAGGTTGTTCTGGTGTTCGGCAATTTTTTTCATGGCGGCATCGTAATCCAACTTTGCCCCGCGCATATCGTTGCGCATGCGCTTGGCGTACGAGCGGTTAAGGTAGGCGTTGGCAAAGTCGGGGTAGAGCTCAATAGCCCGGCTGTAATCTTCTATGGCCTGCCTCGGCATTTGCTTTTCGAGGTACACGGCGGCGCGGTTGTAGTAGATGAGCACGTTGCCGGGGTTGATGTCGGCGGCCTGCGTATAGCTTTCGATAGCGCGGTCGTAGTCGCCCGTTTGCGAAAGCATGAGGGCGCGGTTGTAGAGCGTCAGGGCGTTGTAGGGGTCAAGCGCCAGCACCCTGTCGAAGTCGCGCAGCGCGCCGCTGATGTCCTTGCTGTTGTAAAGGGTGATGGCGCGAAAGTAGTAGTTGATGGCCGAAGTGGTGTCGAGGCGTATAGCTTCGTTGAAATCTTGCAGCGCCAGCTCGTTTTTGCTTTGCAGGGCGTACACGCGCCCGCGGCGGCTGTACCCGCTGGCGTCGTAGCGGTTCATGGCTATAGCGCGGTTGTAGTCGTCGAGCGCGCTGGCGGTGTCCTTCAGGAACAGCTTGCACGTTCCGCGGTTTACGTAGCCCTCCGAGGCTTTTGGCTCGTAGCGCAAAAAGCGGTCAAAATCGCTGATGGCCTTATCGAACTGCTGGAGAAAAAAGTAGCTCAGCGCCCGGCTGTAGTACACGCCCGGCAGCTCCGGCCGCAGGTTGTTGGCCTCCTCCAAGTCCTTGAGCGCCTCGCCGTGGTTGCCCAGGTTGTTGTGCGTAATGGCGCGGTAGTAGTAAGCGTAGGTAAACACAGGGTTGAGCCGTATCGCGCGGTTGAAGTCGTTGAGCGCGCCAAGGTAGTCGTCGAGGTTGTACTTGGCAATGGCGCGGCGAAAGTAGGCGTCGTGCATACCGGTATCTACCTTGATGAGCACGTTGAAGCTCTCAATGGCCGCTGTATATTTGCGGTCGATAAGCTCGCCCGTACCCTTCACAAAAAAGTACTCCTTGTTGATTTGCGCAGGCGCTTTTTGGCAAAGCAACAGGGACAAAAGCAGCAGCACAGCCGCTATTTTCCGACGCGCTATTTTCTGACACGCTATTTTCCGACACGCTATTTTCCGACACGCTTTCAAGACTTCAAATTTCAGGTTCAACAACTCCACGTTCTCTCAAAAAAACTTCTCATTTTCGCTTCTGCAGCTCGCTCACTTCTTGCTTTCCACAGGCCACTGCTCAAGGTAGTTCACCTTAATCCTCTTAATGTTTTTAATATTTTTGTACCATCCGGTTTCGTACGTTTTTGACATAACGTCGTAGGCTTGCTCTCTTCGGTGCAGCATGTATGCCGACGGCCGCGCCGGGTTAAACTTATGCGGGTTGGGCAGCGCCACGGCGATGAGCGTACTTTCGCTTTTGCTGAGCTTCAGCGCCGATTTGCGGAAGTAGCGCTGCGCTGCGGCCTCTACGCCGTAGGTATTCTCGCCTGTTTCTATCACGTTCAGGTAAACCTCCATGATGCGCGCCTTGCTCCACATGCCCTCTATCAGCACCGTGAAGCCGGCCTCAACCACCTTGCGCGACCACGTGCGGTGGGGCGGCAAAAAAACGTTCTTGGCCGTTTGCTGCGAAATGGTGCTTGCGCCGTATATTTTTTTGCTTTGCTCGCTGTTGCGCTTTACGGCCTGCATGATGGCGTCAACGTCAAATCCTTTGTGGTAAAAAAAGTTGTTGTCTTCGGTCGCAATCACGGCGCGCGCCACGTCGGGCGAAATGCTGTCAACGGGCACCCACCGCTTTTTCGGCGCTACCTCGTTTTTTTTTTGGTTGATAACCATAAGCGGCGTGATGCTCACCGGCGTAGTACGCAGCGCATACACTATTAGCAAAATGGAGAATATGGCCGTAATCAGCATGGTCAGCAAAAGTCTAAACAACTTATTGACAATCAAATATATATAGTAAAATATGTTGAGCTTGTTCTTCACTTTGCACGAAATAAATTGCACAAATTTAGTGAGTAATTGTACGCAAAAGTAGCATACTTTGCTATTTTTGCCTAACTTTGCGGGACAAATTGTTAGATTATTGGTGAATTTTCATGTTTTTTATCTTTAAAAAAGAGCTGGTTTCGTTTTTTTCGTCGCTCACGGGCTACATTGCTGTGGGCATGTTCCTGCTGCTTTGCAGCTGGTTCCTGTGGCTTTCGCCAAACGAATTTAATGTGCTCAACGCCGGGTACGCCAACATCGACGGCCTGTTTTTTATTGCGCCGTGGGCGTTCCTGTTCCTGGCGCCTGCCATTACCATGCGCAGCTTTGCCGAAGAGCGCAAAACCGGCACGATGGAAATGCTGTTTACGCATCCCCTGACCGATATGCAACTTATTGGCGGTAAACTTTTGGCCGCCGTTGCCGTTGCCGCCATTGCGCTTTTGCCAACGCTGCTGTACTTCTACACCGCTGCCGATTTGGGCAACCCGGTGGGCAACATCGACAGCGGCGCCACGTGGGGGGCGCTCATTGGCCTGCTGCTGCTGGCCGCATGTTACGCCGCGGTGGGCATTTTTGCCTCGTCGCTCACCGACAGCCAAATAGTGGCTTTCCTCACGGCGGCGGCCATGTGCTTTTTCCTGTACGTTGGCTTCGACGGCTTGGCGGCCCTGCCCTACGTCAAAAATATAAACAGCGTGGTGGCCGGCCTGGGCATCAACCAGCACTACCTGTCCATTAGCCGGGGCGTGCTGGAGCTGCACGACATGGCCTACTTTGCAGGCCTCATCGCCGTATTTACGGCCGCCGCACGGCTAAAGCTGAGGGCAAGAGTGTGGTGAATGAGGGAAAATAGAAAAATAGAAAAATAGAATTTTTGAATCGTTGAATTTTGAATTTTGAATTTTGAATTTTTGAATCGTTGAGAATCTTTGAATCTTTGAATTTTATGGATGTAAGAATAGAGCCTTCGTGGAAAGCTGCGCTGCAGGATGAATTCGACAAGCCTTACTTTGCAGAGGTGGTGAGCTTCGTAAAGCAGGAGGTTGCGGCAAGGCATGCCGTGTATCCTCCGGGAAAGTTAATCTTCAACGCATTTGACAAAACGCCGTTTGACCGGGTCAAGGTTGTCATCTTGGGGCAAGACCCCTACCACGGCTACGGGCAGGCGCACGGGCTATGCTTTTCGGTGCCGCAGGGCGTAAAGGCGCCGCCCTCGCTCATCAACATTTTTAAGGAGATAGAGGACGACCTGGGCATTGCGCCGCCCAGCCACGGCAGCCTCGAGGCGTGGGCAGAGCAGGGCGTGTTCTTGCTCAACGCCATCCTCACGGTACGCGCCAACACGCCCACATCGCACAGCAGCGTTGGCTGGCAAACCTTCACCGACGCGGTTATCCGCAAAATTTCGGACGAAAAGAGCGGCGTTGTGTTCCTGCTGTGGGGAAATTTTGCCCGCGCAAAAAAGGAACTGATAGATACAGGCCGGCACCACGTGCTGGAGGCGGCGCATCCGTCGCCGCTGGCGCGCGGCGCTTTCAACGGCTGCCGGCACTTCTCCAAAACCAACGCGCTGCTGCAGCAGCAGGGTCTCGCGCCGATAGACTGGAAGCTTTAGGCTCAATTTTCAGGATGTTCAGTAAATAAAAATGTGATTATAATCGCTTTATTATGAGATTATTGTATTTTTGTGATATCCCCGAAAATACGGTGGTGTCCGTGTTCTATTGATATAACTTTTATGCTGTACGCGGGCTATTTTTATGCCTTCCACGTTACCTCATTAAAGCGATAAAAATGTTTGGAGGAAAAATGAGGCAATGAGTTT
>JAISAC010000216.1 GCA_031266935.1 Prevotellaceae bacterium | reverse complement strand
ACACACACACACACACACACACACACACACACACACACACACACACACACACACACACACACACACACACACACACACACACACACACACACACACACCTGCATTATGCGTACGCGCGTGTTATAAGAAAATTTTTCTCAAATTCATATACCCGTCACATGCTTTTTGCGTGGGGCGGTTTTTTTTTGCGGTGTTTGCTGCCGTAAAATTTTACAAAGCACCGGCAAGCGCTGCCGGCGCTCCTCGTTTACGCTATCATTCGGGATAAAGTAGCGGCAACCCCTAAGCGCTCTCCTCCAAAGCGCTTACCTTAATCAACAATCAAAAAAAAACAGCGCGCCTGTGGGAGGGCAGGCGGCAACCAAAAAATCATTTTATTATGAGAAAAAAACTTTTATTAGTCGCTACGCTTATTGCCGGAGTAGCCTACGGCGCCGCAGCGCAAGAGCCGATTAAGCTTGGCGTAAGGGCTGGGCTTAACTTCGACAACCAAACGAGCAAGTTCGATAGCAACTCCAAAACGGGCGACAGCAAGGTGGGCTTCCATCTTGGAGGTATTGCCGACGTTCCGCTGGCAAACTATGCACCTTCGCTCCCCGCATGGCTCTACTTCCAGCCGGGGCTGTACCTGACTACCAAAGGAACCAAAAGTAGTGAAACCGATGAGGGCTATGACTCTCAGGGTAGAACATTTGAAGTTAAGTACACCAACACCACCAGTTTGTACTACTTGGAGGTGCCACTACGAGCCTTGGCAAAGTTTACCTTGACGGACGACATTAAGGTAAACGTAAACTTTGGGCCGGCCATCGGCGTTGCGGTAAGCGGCAAAGAAAAGTCCGAGAAATCAGGTGGCGGGCAATCGGGAACCGAGACAGTGAATATTTTCGATGATAAAGACACGGGCAGGTTTCACTTTGGGCTTGATTTTGGTGGCGGTATAGAGTACAAGCAGTTCTACGTTGGCTTGGGCTACGACCTTGGGCTATCCAACATGTACACCGGAGACGGCGACTACTCTGTAAAAAATAGCACCTTTAGCATCAACCTTGGGTATAGCTTTTGAGCCGAAAAAGTGAGGAACGAAAGGCGCGTTTGCCGTCCCGTTAGAGACGGCAAACGCGCACCCATCGCCACAGCAGCCTTTTGAAATTTTAAAACCAGAAATTACAGCAAAACAAAAGATGAAAGCTTATGACTGGAAAGTGGTAGCATTTTTGGCTGCTGCATTGGCGCTGCTGCTAACGCTGACCATAAGCTTGTCTTTAATTTAAAAAACCAAAAATTACAGCAACAAAATGATGAAAACTGCTACGCCTTACTACAAAATAGTAGCCTTTTTGGCTGTAGCGTTGGCGCTGGCGTTAGCGCTGGCTATCGGCTTGCCGTCCTGCAGCAAGGACAAGGACGGAGAGGGAGAAGTGAACATGGGGGAGGGTAAATTTGCAGGAACCTCCTGGGTGCGCAAAGAATCTACCAACTCAATAGTCAGCAGGCGCGAATATACCTACACGGTAAGCTTTACCTCCGCCACGAATGGCGCCTATAAAGAAAATGGATGGTGGCAGGTATATGATAGCAGGTCGAAGAAGTGGCCGCCAAAAACAACCGAAAACAATACCGACGAGTTTACGTATGTCTACTCGCCGGAGCTTGGCACGGGAACTACGCAAGGCGGGGTGAGCGTGATATTCAGCTTTCCAAACGAAAATACCCTGAAGTTTAGCGGGATGACGTATGAACGCCAATAAACCGGCATCTTATGGGAACTCTTCGATTGATATAAACCAAACAATTTTAAATTTTTATTTTAATGAACAAGAAACATTACTTAATGATGGCATTCGTCAGCCTGCTTGCGGCGGCAACATTTTGCGCCTGCAGCAAAGACGATGATGAGGGTGGCGGAGGCAGCGGTAACCCTATTTTGGGCAAAACGGGCGCCGTCGCCATTACGATTGAGAACGGCGCCGACTACAGCGACGTGATTGATGAGGTAAGGCTGGTGTATGGCGACATGTATGTGGCGTCCCGCGCCGACTACAACAACGGAAGTTTTACCATAGACCTTCCGGCAAGCGTTGCCGACAAGTATCTTGAGGCGTTTGAAGACGACTATCCTGCCGGATTTACGATAAGCAACCCCAGCGTGAAAGGTGCGACGGCATGGTTGTCAGGCTATCAGTCCGACAAACGGAAAGGCTCTTTTCGCCATTCCACAGGAGAATGGACAGGGAGAGAACTGTTATACGTGACAGGTGATGTAAGCATAACAGGTACAGCTCCCGACGGCGCTTATAATGTGCATTTGAAAAAAGGCTGGAATCTGGTATATGAGAAAAAAAATGAAGTAACCACCAGCGCGCCCGCCGGTGCAAAATGGCAGTATAAATAACCGCTAAACATTTTCCTTAAAATGAGGTAATGAGTCTCCCATTAACCTTTTTGGTTAATGGGAGACTCATTACCTCATTTGGGGGAGTTTTTAGGACTTTCCCTAACCTGTAATTAAATTGACTTTCAAAATCGTCGTAAACAAGCCGAACTACGCGACGCAAAACAAGGAGTAGGCGCAAAACAAATAAAAAAAATTATCATGAAGAAAAAATTACATTTTTACCGGAGCATGACGGCCTTCACGACCGTCACCTTGGCGCTGGCTACGGCGCTGGCGGTGGGCTTTTCGGCCTGCGACAAGGACGACGACAGCAACGATAGCGGCGACCTCTACTCTCCCTCTCAGAGCATGACCAACGAGGAAATCCTGACGCTCTTTGAGGAGGTGAGCGCCAACATGGCCACAGTGCGCCAGGTGACCGGAGAGGTAAGAGGAACGCAGGGTGAAATAAAAGACCGCCTCGTAATGACGGCGCAGATTGACTTTGACGCAAAAAAAGAGGTAATGGTGGACTATAGCTTAAATGGAGCAATAAGCGGGTTTAACTACACCGAAAACGACAAAGCTTACAGCTACAGTACCTACGAGGGTGTACAGAAGTCCAGCTACAAGGTTAGCGATGCTTACTGGAACCGGAGCGCGGATATTTCGGATATGGAGGAGATGTTTGACTTGAAATGGAATGTGGAGAACAACACCTTTGTGGGAAGCTCTACGATGGCCGGCGGCGCTACGATGAAGATGACGGTTACCCTCACCTCAAGCAAAAGGATAGCGAGCATCCGGATAGAAGCAACCTACGGCAACGAATCCCAAGTTCAGGTGCTCAAGTACATCTACTCGGCCAACCCAACGTGGCCGAGCGGCTTTGCGCAGTCGGACTTTCCGCTTGCGCAGCAGTACAGCGTGAAGGTAGCGTGGGGCGAAGAGCTTGGCGAAAGTACCTTTTACACAGAGCCGAACCGTACTTCCATTTCCTTCAACGATATACTCGCCTGCGCCCCCAAAGTATCGGGCAAGTCGCCATCGCTGTACAGCAACAGCAGCTTCACCGGAAGCCCGATTACATCGTCGATAACCGTGGCGGACAACAGCAGGGTGCTGTACGTGAAGTGGGAGGCGATTTCAAATGCGAAGTCGGCGAGCCGGCCGGCGGCAACATCGCTCCTCAAAAGAGCTCGGGCAAAATCGCTGCCGGAGCGGGCGCAGTAGCCGAAAGTTAGCCTCCCAACAATCGCCGCCGGATGAAAATTCCGCGCGGCGCAAAGCTTGCTTACTTGGAAACGTTGGGGGGCTTTTTTTTGAATTGAAAATTGACATGGCCAAATGCACCCGAGGAAAAAATGAGGTAATATGGGTATGCCTGCAACCTCATTTTTACCTCATTTCTCTAACAAAATAACCTCAGTAGCAATGAATTGATGTATGGAAAGTAACCTTTCATACAACTAAATCGTAAACGATTATTTATCAGTTGTTTGCAATTTGGCATTTAACGCTGTTTAATGGGGGACTCATTACCTCATTAAAGCGGCAAAAACGTTCGGCTTGGATGCTGATATTGATTAGTAATTCAACTTTTACAGGGTTTGGGCAGCCCGTCGGTACGCGAGGGTAGCTGCTGCGGCGCTACTCCCCTCTCCTTCGGAGAGGAGCCGAGGGTGAGGCCTCAACGACGACCGGTATTCTTTAGCCTTTGCTTCGCTTTATGCTGAGATTTTTTTCCGTCGCAAACAAGCCGAACCACGCGACGCAAAATAAGGAGTAGGCACAAAACAAAACAACAATTATCATGAAGAAAAAATTACACTTTTACCGGAGTGTGGCGGCCTTTACGGTCGTCGCTTTGATGCTGGCTACGGCGCTGGTGGTGAGCTGCACCGACGAGGGCGGCGACACGCTGGTGCTACCCCCGCCCGTTGTGGACATCAACAACCCCAATGACGTGCAGAAATCCATTGGCGTTAGCAACGGCAGCATTACTAACGGTGCTTTGCCCGACGCCTCGCCGGGCAACATCAACCTTTCGACGAGCATCGGCTCAACGACGGTGAACTCGGGCGGCAAGCTCGTGCTGCCTATCCTTTACGGCGGCGCCTCCGGCGTTGACCAGGTGTACATTCAGGTGCAGGGCGCCGACGGCAGCTACTATGCGGTGTCGCCCACCGTTGCCGCCTCCGACGACGGCTACTACTACATCTCCATTTCCATGCCTGCCGGGTTGACGAACGGAAAGTTTACCTTTCGCTACAACGTAAAGGACAAGTCGGGCAGCGTGAGCAACGTCACCTCCACGGTGGTGGAAATCACCGACGAAGTTGCCTCGTGCAGCAACAGCCACAAGGAGGGGTCGAGCGGGCTGACCTTTGCCACCCTCTCGCTGGGCAACACGCGGGGGGCTGTAACCATTGCCTACGAAACGTATGGCATCCCCGACCGCATAGACGTTTACCAGGGCGAGCGGTGGGTGACGGGCACAGGCAGCGACCCCGGCTCTCCAGTGCCGCCCATGTGCAACTGTAACGCCCCCAAGCCAGGCTTCGTATCAACATCGCGCGTACAGCAGCTACAGTTTGACTACGAACCCTCCAAGGGGCGCAACATCATCGTGGTGGTGAGTGGCTGCCTGGGAAGCGGCACCGCGTGGGAGTGGCAGCTGGTAGAAGCACCCGAGTGCAGGTAGCAGTAACGTTAGTATTCACGTACATCACATTCAACAGAAATGAAAAAAATCACGATACTTACCCTGTGCCTTTGCCCCATGCTGGCTTTGGCGCAGCCGTCCGAGCCTGTGCAGCTCTCCGAACCTGCGCAGCCGGACGATACGCTCGGCGTAAACATTCACGTAAGCCGCCTCTCGGTGGGGCTAAAGGGCGGGCTTAACTTTGCAAGCATGAGCTACTCGTCGGAAACCTACGACGCCTACAGCCGGTCGCTGTTTGGGCGGGGGCTGTTTGGGCTTACCGCCGAGTACGCCTTTAGCGATAAGCTCTCGGTGAAGCCCGACATGATTTTCATCGGTCGGGGCGTGAAAATTTCCGACGGCTTTACCTACAAGGTGCGCCTCAAGGCGTTCGACATCAACCTCCCTGCCCTGTACTACTTCAAGCTCAAGAACAGCCAAATTCGTCCCTACGCCATGGCCGGGCTGTCGTTCACCTTTGCGCGGGGCGGCGACATTACGCTGGACGACTACGCCGTTGACGTCGCCAAATCCAACATGGCGGGCGCCGCCGTGGGGCTGCGCATTGGCGCCGGCGCAAAGATTCCCCTGTCGGCGCTGGTCAGCATCCCCTCGAAGTACTTCAAAGGCGCCGCCGTCTCCGGCGAAGTAGCCTACCACTACGGGCTTACCGACACCTACGGCGCGGCGGAGAAAGACGGGAGCGCCCGGTCGTACAACGTGCCCAACTACACGATAGAGGGTACCCGCAAGCACCGCGGCGTGGAGGTGAGCGTTTCGGTGCTGGTGCCGCTGGCCAACTTCATCAAAAGGAAGCCGCCGCGCCTCCCCGAACCCGAACCGGAGCCGGAGCCGGTTGCGGCGCAGGTGCTAAAGGACTGCTACAGCGTTAGCGAAATAGTGGAGGAGGTGAGGAGCAACGGAGATATTACCGGCAAAAAAATCTGCCTGCAAACCATCACGTTCGAAACCAACAAGGCAACCTTGAAGGCGCAATCGGAAAAGTACATCGACGAAATTGCGCTGCTGATGGAAAGCATCCCTACCCTGAACGTCCGCATCAACGGGCACACCGACAACGTGGGCAATGCGGAGCGCAACCTGAAGCTCTCCGTGCAGCGCGCCGAAGCGGTGTACCGCTACATGCTGAAAAAGGGCATCAGCTCCGAGCGCCTGAGCTACGAAGGATTTGGCAGCTCCAAGCCGCTGCAGGAGGGCAATACGGAAGCCGCGCGCCTGCGAAACCGCCGCGTGGAATTTGAGATAATGCACCGGTAGCAATCCCGCTAACCCGGACAGCTATTTGGGGGGTGGGGTTAATTCTCTGCCTCCTTGACGTATCTTTTCACCTTTTCTGCTTGCAGCGATGTTATAAGGTTATTTTTCAGGAGTTCGTCGAGGGTGGCGGGGCTGCCCTTACGCTTGGCGTACTGCACAATGCCGCGGGCGGCGTACGCGCCAAGGTAGGGGTGGCGGCGCATGAGCTCAAGGCTTTCTTCGCTCAGCGTAAACTTTTGCGCCGCTGACGTGTCTACGCTCACGCGGCCGGCAAGGCGCTGCATGCGCTCATCTCCGAAATTTTTTATCTCCAGCAGCTGCGCTGTTGAGGTGTAGCCGCCCAGCTGCTCGCGGTACTCCACTATTTTCTGGGCAAAGTACTTGCCAATGCCCGGCAGCGTACACAGCAGCGCGGTGTCGGCGGCGTTGAGCTCTACCGGTTGCGCCGCCGCCGCCGCCGCTGCTGTAGCGGCGGCTGTTGCTGCTCCAAAGCGCGGTGCGGAATCTTTCTGCGGAAAATCTTTTGGCGGCAGCGGGGCGACGTCAACGTAAGCGGCCAACCGCTCCTTTTGCTTGTCGGTAATAACGCCCAGCTTCAGGAAGTCGGTTGCCGTACGGAAGCGCCCGCCTCGGTCGCGGTAGCGGGCAATAGCCGCAGCCTGCTTGGGGGAGAAGCCCAGCAGCTCCAGCGAGTCGGCCGATATGGTGTTGGGGTCAAATCGGAATGTTTTTCGTTCTCGCTGCTGGGGAGGTTTTTCTACGGCACTTTCCGCCAGCTGGTCAAACTGTGGCTGGGCGGCTGCGTTCAGCTGGGCAGCGTACTGGCGGAGCTGGGCAAGGTCGCTTTCGGCAGGTTTGGGGCGGAGGAAATACCTGTAAATGGGCGGTGCCAGCAGCAGCAAGAGCAGCAGCGCTCCCAGCACCAGCGTTCCCCTGCGCTCGCCTTTAGAAAAGGCCATCCAGTCTTTTAGAAAACGGTTCATAAAATTCAGGTTATGCGTATATGCCTCATTGTTCGGCCAAAAGTACGGAAAATTTTGCAAATCCCCAATATCAACGTAGCCAAATGCACCCAAGTAGCCCTACCGTTTTGCATGTACATGAAAAAAAATTACCTTTGCGCTTGATTTTAAAGCGAAGCCATCCCTATAAAGTACGGGTGCATTTTTCGGCTGAGAGGAAAACAGTAATTTTATTGGATATTTATGAAAACAAAAGCAGTCAGGCTATACGGAAAAAACGACCTCCGGCTGGAGGAGTTTGAGCTTCCGGCCATCACCGAAGGCGAAATTTTGGCAAAGGTTGTTTGCGACAGCATTTGCATGTCGTCGTACAAAGCCTCGCACGAGGCCGATATGCACAAGCGCGTACCGCGCGATATTGCCCAAAACCCAACCATCATAGGGCATGAGTTTGCCGGAGAGGTTGTGGAGGTTGGAGAGCGCTGGAGGGGGCAATTTGCCGCAGGCGATAAATTTTCCATACAGCCCGCGCTCAACTATGAGCATGGCCCTGTGGGCATCCTCAGCGCGCCGGGCTACTCCTACCGTTACGTTGGAGGCGATGCCACCTATGTGGTCATCCCCCGGGAGGTGATGGAGCTGGGATGCCTGCTGCGCTACGAGGGCAGGGGCTACTACCCTGCGTCGCTCTCGGAGCCGCTCTCGTGCGTCATTGGCGCCATGCACGCTAACTACCACACCACGCCCGGATCTTACGTGCACAGGATGGAGATTGTAGATGGCGGCTGCATGGCAATACTTGCAGGCGTTGGCCCTATGGGCTTGGCCGCCATCAACTACGCCATTCACCGTACCGACCGCAAGCCGCGGCTTATAGTTGTAACCGACATTGACCATTCGCGCTTGAGCAGAGCTGCCGAACTCTACTCGCCGCAGGAGGCCGCAAAAAACGGCATTGACCTTCGCTACGTCAACACGGCTGCCATGAGCGACGCCGTCGCTGAGCTTAGGGCGCTCGCCGGCGGAAAAGGCTACAATGACGTGTTTGTGCTTGCGCCGGTAGCCTCGGTGGTGGAGCAGGCCGACGCTATTCTGTCCGTTGACGGCTGCCTGAACTTTTTTGCAGGCCCTGCCAAGAGCGACTTCAAAACGCCGTTCAACTTTTACAACGTGCACTACGCCTCTACCCACGTGGTGGGCACCAGCGGCGGCAATACCGACGATATGAAGGAGGCGCTGGCAATGATGGGCAAGGGCTTGGATCCGGCAGGGCTGGTAACGCACGTTGGCGGCATCAACGCCGTAGTGGATACAACGCTCAACCTGCCGCAAATTTCCGGCGGAAAAAAGCTTATCTACACGCACGTTGACATGCCGCTCACCCCTATTGCCGATTTTGCCGAAAAAGGAAAGCGCAACCCCGTATTTGCAACCTTGGCGCAGCTTTGCGACCGCAGCAAGGGATTGTGGAGCGTAGAGGCAGAAGAATACCTGCTGGCAAATGCCGATAAGCTCAACGGCTAGCTTGATTTTCTCAGCCGGGCTACCGGAATGTTCAGCGTATCGCGGTATTTTGCCACGGTGCGCCGGGCTATGATGTAGCCTTGCTTCTTGAGCTCGCCGACAATCTCGTCGTCGCTCATCGGGGAGCGCTTGTTTTCTTCTTCTACCGCTTTTTTTATGGCCGCTTTTACTCTACGGTTTGAAACCTCCTCGCCGGCTTCGGTTTTCATGGATTCCGAAAAGAAAAATTTAAGCGGGTATATCCCAAAGTTTGTTTGCACGTACTTGTTGCTCACCACGCGCGAAATGGTAGACAAATCGTATCCCGTATCGTCCGCTACCGTTCGCATGACCATAGGTTGCAGCTTTGCTTCATCTCCGGTAACGAAAAACTCCCTCTGCTTTTGTACAATGTTGTCCATCACCACTGCAAGGGTTATGTGCCTGCGCTGAATGGCGTCGAGAAACCAGCGGGCATCATCTATTTTTTTGCGAACAAAGTTCGATGTTTCCTTATTTTGTGCATAGCTTTTGAGCAGCGCAATATACTCCGGGCTGACGCGCAGCTCCGGCGAATTTCGCGCCGTGAGCGCTTGCTGCAGCGCTCCCTCCTTGTACTCCACCACGAAGTCGGGGATGATGGTCGGCGCGGTTTCTGTCGTGTCTTCGCCCACCCCGGCGCCCGGGCGAGGGGTGAGCTTGGTAATTTCGGCAATGGCCGATTTGAGATCCTTGTCGGAAATGCCAAGCTCGGCGCAAATTTTATCGTAGCGCTTGTTGGAAAAATCGTCGAATGAGCGCTGCAAAATCGTTTTGGCCAGCTGCACATCCTTTGTCTGCTCCTCCTTGGCGTTGAGCTGAAGCAGCAGGCACTCTTGCAGATTACGCGCTCCAATGCCGGCCGGCTCAAAATCCTGAATTACGTGCAGCATTGCCTCCAGCTCCTGTTCGCTCACGATTTGGTTTTCGGTAAAAGCCATGTCGTCGGCTATTTCGTTGAGCGGGCGGCGCAGGTAGCCGTCGCTGTCCAAGCAGCCGATGATGAAAGTTGCTACTGCGCGCTGGCGTTCGTCAACGGGGCGTAGCGAGAGCTGCGTGAGCATAATGTCGTAAAATCCGAGCTTGCTTTGGTTGGTAAAGCTCCAGTCGCGGCTTTCTCGAGGTTGGTTGCTATCGTGCAAGCGGTAGGTCGGTACTCCTTCTTCGGCTATGGTGGTGTTGGCCTCGGCAGCATCTTCCTCCGGCAGCGTGCTGTCTTTGACTTCCTCCAGAGCAGGGTTACCCTCCAGCTCCTCATTCACGCGCCTGTCGAGGTCGGTAATGGGCAACTCCAGCAGCTTTATTTGCTGGATTTGCTGTGGCGTGAGCCGCTGAGTTTGCTTCTGAGTAAGAACTTGCTTTTGCACGTGAAAGTAATTTGACGGTAGTTTTGACGGTAATTTTTGACGGTAATTTTGAAGATTTGGTAGCTCAAGGATTCTTTAAAATTCTACGTTCTTTGGTGTCCGCGGAAAAGGAATTACATCGCGGATGTTGCTCATGCCGGTAACGAATTGCAGCAGCCGCTCAAAACCCAGGCCAAATCCGCTGTGAGGCGCTGTGCCAAAGCGCCGGGTGTCGAGGTACCACCACAGCGTTTTGGTATCCATCTTGAGCTCGTCGATGCGCGCCTGAAGCTTTTCGAGGCTTTCTTCGCGCTGCGACCCGCCAATGATTTCGCCAATTCTGGGAAACAGCACATCCATAGCGCGAACGGTTTTGCCGTCGTCATTCTGCTTCATGTAGAATGCTTTGATGTCCTTGGGGTAGTTGGTCAGAATTACCGGTTTTTTGAAGTGCTTTTCCACAAGGTAGCGCTCGTGCTCGCTCTGCAAGTCTACGCCCCAGTGCACGGGAAATTCAAACTTTTGCCCGCTTTGCTCCAGAATTTTCACGCCCTCGGTGTAGTCGAGGCGCACAAACTCGGTGCTGCAAACGCTTTGCAGGCGGCTGATGAGCTCATTGTCGTACATGTCGTTCAAGAATTTCAGGTCATCCATGCAGCGCTCCAGCGCATGCTGCACCAGCGATTTGATAAAATCCTCGGCCAAATCCATGTTGTCCTTAATTTCGTAGAAAGCCATTTCCGGCTCAATCATCCAAAATTCGGCAAGGTGGCGTGGGGTATTCGAGTTTTCGGCGCGGAAGGTAGGGCCAAAGGTGTACACCTCGCCCAGCGCCATGGCGCCCAGCTCTCCCTCAAGCTGGCCTGAGACGGTGAGGCTTGTTTCGCGGCCAAAAAAGTCTTCGGTAAAGTCCACCCCGCCGTCCTTGCCAATTGGCGGATTTTTGGCGTTGAGCGTGGTAACCCGAAACATGGCGCCTGCGCCCTCGGCGTCGGAGGCGGTAACGATGGGCGTGTGCAGGTACACAAATCCGTTATCGTTGAAATACTTGTGAATAGCGTAGGCCATAGCGTGGCGTATGCGCAGCACGGCGCCAAACGTGTTGGTGCGCGGGCGCAGGTGCGCAATTTCGCGGAGGAACTCAAGCGTATGCCCTTTTTTTTGCAGCGGGTACACGTCAGGGTCGGCAGCGCCGTACAGCGCTACGTCGGCCACCTGAATTTCTACGCGCTGCCCGCCACCCTGCGATGCTACCAGCGTACCGCTGGCGCGAAGGCAAGCGCCGGTAGTTACGTCCTTGAGCTGCTGCTCCGAAAAATTTTGCAGGTCGAATACCAGCTGAATATTGCTGATAGTTGAGCCATCGTTGACAGCCACAAATGCTACATTCTTGTTGCCGCGCTTGGTGCGCACCCAACCCTTTACGGTTACTTCTGTTCCCTCTTGGCCAAGGCTTAGCAGTTCGGCCACTTTTGTTCTTCCCGGTGTTTTCATCATCTATTAAAAGTGAAAATATTAATACTATGTAAAAATTACACTCCTCCCGCCTCCGACAAGATAGAGAGGAAGTTAAGCTGATGCTTGCTGCAAGGTGTGCAGGGTGGCAGAAAGCGCCCCCATGCCATAATTTTGTACAAAGATACATGAAATTTTTGAATTGCATGCAGGCGCATAAAATCAGCAGGCTGGCGCAAGCGCTATGAGCCAATTTAGAGTTGCAGCCCTTTGCAAATTCATAATTCTAAATCGCACGTTAATCCTCTCGGTATAAATTTTAATGAAATCCTCTAATTATATTGATAATTAATATATTATACAATTTGTATTTTGTATTATTCAAAATCATATACAATATGTATATTCAAATATACACTACTGATTTTATCATTATAATATTTTAATAATCAATATATTATACATATCACATTTTGTATTATTTTTATACAATATTCGTATATTTGAATAGTCAATTTTGTTTTTCACAATATAATATATTGATAATAATAAAATTACATGTATTGTACTTTGTAATATACTATTTTTGTATAGATATGCATACTTGAATATACATATACGATTTTATCAATATAATATGCTGATAATTACCTAATAAAATATATTGTATATTGTATTATTCATTTTTTAGTATGATTTGCATATTATAATATGCAATTTTGATTTTATTGTTGTAATATTTTGGTCATAAACTGATTATGAGTATAGTATTTTGTAGTATACTATTTTGTGCAATATATGTATATTTAAATATGCATTATTGAGTTTATACTGATAATTTACTTATAGTAAATATACTATATCAATTGTATTTTGCATTATGCTATTTTGCATGATATACGTATATTGAAATATACATTCATAAAAAATATAACATAATATATTGAAATACATATTATTATATCAATCGTATTTTGTATTATGCTTTTTTTCTTAGGAATGTATTTTGAAATATATATTTTATTGCTATCTTTGTATTTTCAAATATACATCTTTAATATACATTCTTGCTATGGAATCGTTACTCGCGACCTACAAAAATCGGATGGATCAGACTAATGGACAGCTTGTAAGGTATTTGATGCCTCAGGTTCATTGGGAGGACAGGCTTTCCGGTATAATCGGAGCAAGGGGTACCGGAAAAACAACCCTGATGCTACAGTACATTAAGCAGAACCTTGATCCTGCAAAAGCTTTTTACGTCAGCTTGGATAGCCTTTACTTTGCCAAAAATCGCTTGGTAGATTTAGCTCACAAGCTTTGGCAGGAGGGTATTACTTACCTGTTTATTGATGAGGTGCACAAGTATCCCTACAACACTTGGGCGCAGGAGCTGAAAAATATTTACGATTCGTATCCCGAAGTACATACGGTTTTTTCCGGTTCTTCTATTCTGAAAATCTATGAGGGTAATGCCGATTTGAGCCGCAGGGCTGTCGAGTATGAACTTTTTGGACTGTCATTCAGGGAATTTCTGTCATTTGAGGGTATTAAAAATATACAACCTGTATCGCTGGAAGATGTGTTGACACGCCATGTTGAGATTGCTTCTGACATTACTAACGGTATCAAAATTATACCCTTATTCAGGAAATATTTGCAAAGCGGCTATTTTCCCTACTACAAAGAAGGGCTGCATACCTACAAGCGGAAGCTGATTAACACGGTTAACGCTGTGCTGGAAACTGATTTGCCCGCTACGGAGAATATTGAGTTTGCTTCGGTGCAAAAGCTGAAAAGGTTGCTGGGCATCATTGCAGGCCTGGCTCCTTTTGCACCTAATATGTCCCAGTTGGGTAGCTATGTGGATATACAGAGAAGCAACCTGCCTAAGAGCCTGCTGCTTTTGGAGAGGGCGAGAATGTTAGGCCTGCTGCGCGGCAGCGGCAGAAATCTAAGCCCTCTGAGTAAACCTGCCAAGATTTATTTGGACAACCCTAACCTTGCCTTCGTGTTGGGAAACGAAAATACGAATATCGGCAATTTGCGGGAAACTTTTTTCTACAACCAGCTGAGGACGATAAGTAGCGTAGCTGATGCGGCCAAAGGCGATTTTACGGTCAACGAACAATTTGTTTTTGAGGTGGGCGGTAGAAGTAAATCGTTTACACAAATCGCTAACATTCCTAACTCTTACCTTGTGATTGACGAGGTAGAAATTGGCTTGGGAAATCGTATCCCTTTGTGGATATTTGGGTTACTGTATTAAGTTCAACACTATAAGATTTTACTGCTCAACATACTGCAAATATATAAGTTCTTACATAATATGGTACTCAACTATATTTGGATAGGTTTTTTCCTTGTAGCCTTTGTGGTTGCGCTGGTTAAGGCGTTTGCCTTTGGGGATACCGAAATTTTTACGGCTCTTATGGGGTCAACTTTTGAATCGGCTAAAACTGCGTTTGAACTTTCTATAGGGCTAACGGGTGTGCTGTCGCTGTGGCTTGGCTTTATGAAGATTGGCGAGCGTGGAGGAGTTGTTGCTTTTCTTTCGCGCTTGGTGGCGCCTGTTTTCCAAAAGCTATTTCCGGATTTGCCCAGGAATCATCCGGCCGGTGGCTCCATATTCATGAACCTTTCGGCTAACATGCTGGGGTTGGACAACGCTGCAACGCCGCTCGGCCTGAAAGCTATGCAGCAAATGCAGGAGCTTAACCCGCAAAAAGACAGGGCAACCAACCCCATGATTATGTTTCTTGCGCTCAACACTTCCGGGCTTACGCTTATTCCCATTAGCGTTATGGTTTACCGTGCGCAAATGGGCGCTGCCAACCCCTCCGATGTGTTCTTGCCCATCCTGATTGCCACGTACTTTTCTACGCTTACAGCGGTGGTTGCTGTTTGCCTGTACCAAAAAATTAACCTGCTCAACCGCTCAATGCTGCTGTTTTTGGGAGGGCTTACGGCTATCATTGGGCTGCTTACCTTTTTCTTTTCGTCGCTGCCTAAAGATAAAGTGGGGCTTTACTCCGCTTTTGGCGCAAACTTTTTGCTGCTTACCATTATTGTCGGGTTTATTGTGGCGGGATTGCGCAAGAAGATAAACGTGTACGAGGCGTTTATTGACGGTGCAAAAGATGGGTTTAAAACAGCCGTTACCATTATCCCGTATTTGGTGGCTATGCTGGTTGCAGTAGGCTTATTTCGCGTTTCGGGGGCTATGGACGTTCTGATAGGTGGCATTGCCGCTCTCTTTGAGTGGATGGGCGTCAACGCTGATTTTGTAGGGGCGCTGCCCACAGCGCTCATGAAGCCATTGAGCGGAAGCGGCGCGCGCGGCATGATGGTGGATGCCATGAGAACTTACGGCGCTGATTCGTTTGTAGGCCGCTTAGCGTCAACCATACAAGGCGCTACCGATACAACGTTTTACATTCTTGCCGTTTACTTTGGCAGCATCGGCGTGAAGCACACGCGCTACGCCGTAACTTGCGGCCTGCTTGCCGATTTGGTGGGCATTGTGGCGGCCATTTTGGTGGCTTACATATTTTTTGCTTAAGCCTTTTTGTTCAAAGAGCCTGTGCTCAGCAGCGTTTCTTTTTCCCACGTCATTTTTTTGCCAAAGCCAAAGCGATTGTCGGTGAGCTTTGCCCAGGTAGGCTCTAATATCCAAAAGGTGGTGTTGAGCAGGGCGGCGTAGGGGAAACGGCGCATGTAAACCCGCTTCACAATTTTTGGCATATCGCCTATTGGGCGATATGCCAACCCTTGCAGCTGCAACCCCTGAATTTTACCTACGGCTTCGGTTTCGAGCGCAATATTGGCGCTCACGTACATGTTGTGCGAGATGTCGCGTACATGCTTGGTGTTGATTTCCGACGAAAATACAAAATATCCTTCCTCCTCCATGTATGCATAGAACACAGAGCAGCAGTAAGGCTCATCGTTGAAGCATGTAGCCAGCGTCATCATGTGGTGCTCCTTGATGACATTGATAAACGGTTGAGGCATACGGTTCATGGCAGTAGCGGGGGAAAATTGGCTATCCGCACTTGGAGTTGCCGCAGCTTGAGCAGATGAGGCACCCTTCCTGATACACGAACTGAGTAGAGTCGCACACGCTGCACCGCTTTCCTTGCTTGGCTTCGGTGCCGTTGGGAATGTAGCGTTTCAGCGCGCGCTCAACGCCGTTTTTCCACGTGTTGATGGTTTCGCTGTTGAGGTGCAGGCCTTCAATAAGGTTGATGACGTCCACAATGGGCATACCGTTGCGCAGCACGCCGGAGATGAGCCGCGCGTAGTTCCAGAATTCCTTGTCGAACATGTACGAAATACCCTTCACCACCTGCATAATACCGCGCTTGTCGGTATATTCGAGGTTGTAAATTTTGCCCAGCTCGGGGTCGGCGCCCTTTACAATGCGCCCCTTATCCACCGATTTGGGTATCCAAAGCCCGTCTTCGGTAGCAACGCCGGTAAAAATTTCATACGGATTTCCGTTGTACAGGCCAACAAAAGCGATCCACTCTTCGCTTCCGTTTTTGAAGCGAATAATATCGGCGTCCAGCGACTCCGGTCGCTTGGTTGGCATTTTTTTGTTGTCTTCTTTTTTGCTGCTGCTCGCAATCAGTATGCCGTCGCGCGACCCGTCGCGGTACACCGTAATGCCCTTGCAGCCGCTTTCCCATGCGGTTTGATATACTTTGCCCACCATCTCCTCGCTGATGTCGTTGGGGAGGTTTACCGTAACGCTTATTGAGTGGTCCACCCACTGCTGCATCCTTCCCTGCATTTTCACCTTGGCCACCCAGTCCACGTCGTTGGCGGTTGACTTGTAGTAGGGCGATTTTTCGATTACTGCCTGCATAAATTCCGCACTTGCATTGGCGACTTCGTCCGCGTTGTATCCGTTAGTCTCAAGCCATGTAACAAACTTGTGGTGTCCAACGGAATATTCCTCATAGGCATCTCCTTTTTTGTCCACAAAGTCCACTTTTATATTTTTGTCGTTGTGGTTTACCTTGCGGCGGCGCTTGTAGAACAGGCCGAATACCGGCTCAATTCCCGAGGTAGTTTGCGTCATTATGCTTGTGGTGCCGGTGGGGGCAATGGTGAGCATGGCGATGTTGCGGCGGCCGTGCTGCTCCATATCTTTGTACAGCTCGGGGTCTGCCTCGCGAATACGGTTAATCATCGGGTTGTTTTCTTCGCGCTTGGCGTCGTATATCTTAAATGCGCCGCGCTCCTTTGCCAGCGTTACCGATGCGCGGTATGCTTCGATGGCAAGTGTTTTTTGCTTATCTACCGAAAAGTTGATAGCCTCGTCGCTGCCGTAGCGCAGCCCCATAGCCGCCAGCATGTCGCCCTCGGCGGTGATGCCCAAACCGGTGCGGCGTCCAATGATTGCTTTTTCGCGAATTTTTTTCCACAGGTTATACTCTACGCTTTTGATGTCGTTCTGTTCGGGGTCGGATTCTACTTTGGCGAGGATGGCGTCTATTTTTTCGAGCTCAAGGTCTATCACATCGTCCATGATGCGCGCAGCCTTGTAAACGTGCTCTTTGTAGAGTTCGGTATTGAACGTTGCCTTTGGCGTGAACGGGTTTTTTACGTAGCTGTACAGGTTGATAGCCACCAGCCGGCAGCTGTCGTACGGGCACAGCGGAATTTCGCCGCAAGGGTTGGTGGATACGGTGCGAAAGCCCATATCGGCGTAGCAGTCCGGCACCGACTGCCCTATGATGGTATCCCAAAAGAGTACGCCAGGCTCGGCGCTTTTCCATGCGTTGTGGATAATTTTTCCCCACAGCTTTTGGGCATCTATTTCCTGCCGGAATTTAGGCTCGCTCGAATCTATCGGATACTGCTGTACGTATGGCTTGCCGCTTTTTACGCACGCCATAAATTCATCGTCTATTTTGACCGAAACGTTTGCGCCGGTAACCTTACCGGTTTCCATTTTGGCGTCAATAAAATTTTCGACGTCGGGGTGCTTTATGGAAACGCTCAGCATGAGGGCGCCGCGACGACCATCCATAGCCACCTCGCGGGTTGAGTTGGAGTAGCGCTCCATGAAGGGCACAAGCCCTGTTGAGTTGAGCGCGCTGTTGAGCACCGGCGTTCCGCTGGGGCGAATGTGCGACAGGTCGTGCCCTACGCCGCCGCGGCGCTTCATGAGCTGCACCTGCTCTTCGTCTATGCGGAAGATGCCGCCGTAGGAATCGGCGGGAGGCGTAGCGCCAATTACAAAGCAGTTGGAGAGCGACGCCACCTGATAGCAGTTGCCTATGCCTGTCATGGGGCCTCCTTGCGGCACTACGTATTTGAATTTGTCAAGCAGCTCAAAGATTTCGGCGGCAGACATAGGGTTGGCATATTTTTTTTCAATGCGCGCCAGCTCGCGCGCCAGGCGCCTGTGCATATCGGCCGGCGTATGCTCGTAGATGTTGCCGTACGAATCTTTTAAGGCATATTTGTTTACCCAATTTTTTGCAGCCATTTCATCGCCACCAAAATATACCGTAGCGTCGGCAGTGGCTTCTGCATGGGTGTATGTTTTTTTCTTAGCTGGCTCCGATACTTTCAGGCTCTGTGCGTTAGCTGTAGCCATGTGGCGCTTCTCGTCGCTCGTTATCATCTCCTCTTTTGTTTCAGCAAAAAGTCCAACATCCATAATATTAAGCAGTTAGAATTTATGAAAAAAATAAAACGTATTAGTCATTGCAGCACCCAATGGTACCTGCAAGCATGTTTTCGGAACGCTATGCTACAGGTAGCATCTTAATAAATCGGAATTACGATAAATTCTTTGTAGGCTGAGAGCTATGCTAACTCCCAACTCGAATTATTTATAACCATTTCTAAATGAGCAGATAAGAAATCTTACATTCATTTTTGGCAGGTGTTTTTTTGAGCATACGAAATTACAACTTAACTTCTTTGTGAAACGAATTTTGGAGAGTGCAATTATCAACAAAATATTAAGGTGATGGAGTGCAGACATTTAAAATCCGGTCTGATTTCTGAATTTGGGGGGGGCGCTATGGTGTTCATATACAATTTGTTCTTACCAGCAGCGCGGTGGCGTAGGCAGCCACTCCTTCCTCGCGTCCAACAAACCCGAGCGCTTCGGTAGTGGTAGCTTTTATGCAGATGTTGTCGGTGTCGGTTTGCATGGTTTGGGCAAGGCATTGCTGCATGGCGGGGATAAGGTCTTTCACCTTTGGACGCTGAAGGCAAAGCACAACGTCGGCGTTGCCCAGCTCGTAACCTTTTTCGCGTAGCATGTTCATGGTTTGCCCAAGCAAAATTTTGCTGTCAATGCCCCTGTACTCGGGGTTGGTGTCGGGAAAGTGGTAGCCTATGTCGCGCAGGTTGGCAGCTCCCAGCAGCGCGTCGCACAGCGCGTGGATAACCACATCGCCGTCGGAGTGGGCTATGGCGCCTTTGCTATGCGCTACCTTTATGCCGCCCAGCCAGAGCTCCAGCCCGTCGGCTAAGCGGTGCACATCGTAGCCGTTGCCTGTGCGAAATGGGGGAGAACTCGTTGCCATGCCTTAGCGGTAGCGATTTTCGTTGCTGCTGCTGCTGCGCTGGTATTGCAGGTTGAAATCAAAGAGTAGCGATACGCGTAGCGTATTCGATAGCGGGTCGGTTGTAGTGAAAGGGTACAGGTACGAAACATCCAGCCCTATAAAGTTGTACTTAATGCCGGCGCCAAAGGTCAGGTAGCGGCGGTTGCCTTTGCGCTTGGAGTCGTGAAAGTAGCCCATGCGCGTAGCAAGCAGCCCGCGGTAAATGTACTCTATCCCTCCGCCTATTATAACTTCGCTCAGCTCTTCTTCCCACCCGTAAGGAGCGTCGTAAAAAGACTGAATCCAGCTTTCTACTAGCCCTACCGAGCTGCTTTTGCCCAGCACTATTTGCCGGTCTAAAGAATCTCTGACGGGCGGCGTGGGTACCAGCAGCTTGCTGAGCTCCAGCCCTAACATAACGCTATTGTCGGCATTTATGTTAAAGGTGTATTGTCCTCCCACGCGGAGGGTTGTGGGGAGGAAATATTTTTCGGAATTTTCTTTGATGTACGCTACTTTTGTTCCCAAGTTGCTTGTGGTAATTCCCCATGCGTAGTTGTTATCTCCGTGGTCATTTTGGTAGTAAACAGCCATGTCGAAGCTAAAGGTGTTTGCCGGCGACATGATCACGCTTTCTCCACCTCCGGTATTCAGGAGGCCTCCGGTAAGGTCGGAGCGGATGTAGCGGCCTGTGAGCGCTGCTCCTATGTGGTCGCCAAAGCGGCGGGCATAGGCTATGTCCATAGAAAATTCGTTGGGGGTTACATTTGTAATAAAATTCCCCTCGTTGCTCATAATATCCATGCTGCCAATTGAAAAGTAGCGTATGGAGGTGCTTACGCTTTGCATGTTATCAAAGCGGTAGTAGAGCGCGCCGTAGTTAATCCGAACATCCTTTACCAGCGTTGCCAGCCATGGCGTAATGGACAGGCCAAGGCCTGTTCGAGGTTTGGTAAAGGGATATTTGGCTGCATTCCAGTACTGGGAGTAAACGTCCGGAGATGTTGCCACTCCCATGTCTCCCATGCCGGAAGAGCGGGCATCGGGGGAAATGTTAATGATAGGAACTGCAACAGGAATGGGATTGAAATCCTTGTTAATTGTTTGAGCTGCAACATAAAATGGAAGCAGCAGTATTCCTAAAAGGAAAAGCCGATTGCGTGAGGTTGGTAGCATTAAAAAAGTGTCCTGCATTAAAAAATATAAAAGCCATTTCGATAATGTGGTGCAAATATAGAAAAAGTATTTAAGGTTACAAAATCTTGAGTTTAGTCGGCCATATCCGGTGTGGAGCGTTAGCTTAGCAGCACCAGCTTTTCCACTTTTTCTGCATATTCGCCGTTGCTGCAGCGTACCTTAATCTTGTAGAGGTAAACGCCTCGCCCCAGCTTGCTGCCGTAGTCGTCGCGGCCATCCCACTCAATGGGTGCGCTGCGCAGCGAAGCGCTGCTTGGCGGAACGCTGTAGCGAATGGTTTTGACCAGCTTTCCGGAGATCGTGAATACCTGTATCAGCGCCTCCATGTCGGCGTAGGGGCGATTATGCTCAAAGAAAAAAGCCGTTTTTTGCGTAAACGGGTTGGGGTAGTTGAGCACCCTGCTTAGCGTAAACCGCTCGTCGTCGGCTACCCTGAACTCAATGCTTTGCTCTGCCGAATTGTTTACCGCATCCCACGCTTTGAGCGTAGCGGTGTACGCTCCTTTTTCCAGCGGCGGGATGGGAAATTCTATGCGTCCCGAGGTGTAGCTGTCGGTGTTGGCGGTGTAGTAGCTGTTCAGGATGTACGTTTTGTTGCTTGGCTGCAACCGGAGCGTGATGTCGCGCCCCACGCCGTTGCCCGTAATGTTGATGCCGCTGCTGTCGGTAAGCAGGGCAACGAAGGTGGGCGACTCGGTGGTAGTACCGCCGGGCACCCAGCGCTCGTCGTTCATGTACATGCGTATGCTTGGCGGCGTGGTATCCGTTACGGCGTTATCGCTTATGCCGCCTACGGGCACGAGGTTGCTGCCGGCTATCAGCCGGCCTCCGGATTGGCCCATGTAGGCTATTTTCCCGTTGCCGTAGCTGGGCGCAATATCCTGCGGTACGATAAATTTGGCAGTAAATGAGCCGTTAACAGCCGAAACTTTACCCTTGTACAGCAGGCTGCTTTGCGTACGGTAGGCAAACGGCGTTTGCCCGCTGTTGCCCAGCGTTTGCTTGAGCTGCTCCTTGTCGAAAATGCTGATGTAAAGCGTATCGCTTGGGTTGCCGCTGTTCACGCTGCCGCTAATGCCGGCTTTGGCCAAGGCTTTTAGCGTATCGGGGGTGGCGTACGGAATACCGTTAATGAGGCTTGTCTGCGCCGTAAGCGACGGAAAGTGGAGCATGAGCGCAGGGTCGCCAAGCAGCGAAAAGTTGAGCTGGTTCACCCCTGTGGTCGAAGCATTTTTGGTGCGCCTTACCATTTCGCCAATTCGGGCGTACTTGCCGGATGCATCTTTCCTGAAAAATTCCTCAATAAATTTTAGGTTGAGCGCAGAGTTGGCGCTGGAGAATACCAGCCTTGTAGTTGACAGCATGGCAATGCCGCCGCCGTTGGGCAGGAACAGCACCTGCTCGCCGGCCGAGCGCACGTAAGGGTTATCAAAGCGGCTGAACTCGCAGGTGGCGGTAACAAACAGCGGCAGGCGGCTGCGGTTGTTCCAGCGCTTTATGTCGCTCAAGGTTACTATCTGCTCGTGCGAAAGCCACTGGTCGTTGGCGTGGCCGGTGTAGTTCACCAGCAGCGCGCCGCTGCATACTGCCGAGTTGATGGCGTCGGTAACGTCGGGGTAGCGCTCGCCCCTCGATGTAGATTGCTGTACGTAGGCATCCATGTATATTTTGTTGACGTAGTACGAGGGGGCAGAGTCCATGATGTAGCTGCCTATTTTTTCGGCTTGCAGCATGTGGTCGTTGCCGTCCTCGTCGTCGGCAATGATAATGCACTTGCTCATCCAGTCGCCGCTAAGGTTAGCGCTGTACTGCTCTATCTTGTCCACCAGCGTAGCGGCTTCCTCGCCGCTGCGCGCGGGAATTCGCCCCACGGCCATGTCCAGCTGGCCAACCATGCCGGCGTCGCTGAGGTATTCGTCGTTGTCGAGCAGCACAAAAAAATCATCGCTTACGTACGACCGCTCCGATACCAGCGAGTTGTCCGACTGAAAAGTAGGGATAAGCCCCACGCCTTTTTTTCCTTCGCAGCTGACGTAGGTGCCGCTGCCGAACAGCAGCAGGTATTTCGGAACAGTGGCGGCGTTGCGGCGGTAAAACATGCGCATAAAGTTGCGAATGGCGCTCACGTCGGGCAGCCCGCCGGAAAACTCGTTGTACACCGCTTCGGTAGTCGTTGTCAGCACGCTCATGTTATCTTTTTTTCGGTGAAAGTCCGCCAGCCTCTCCGCCTGCGGCGCAAGCTCCGGATGGGTAACAATTACCAGCTCGGGCGGCGCTGCTCCGTGCAGATTTTGGTTGGGTACCTCGCTCACGTATTCGGGGGTTAGTAGCATATTGTCGGTAAACGCCACAAACTCGCGCAGGGTCGGCGTTTCCACGGCAAAGCTGACGTCGCCCGAAGCCGCAATGCCGCCCACCTCCTGCGCGTCGTGAAGGTCGGTAACGTCCCACACTTTTACGTTTTGCTGCGATGTGGCAATGTTGAAGCGGGTAGTAGGGTGTTCGGGTCCCATGCGCTGGGCGTCGCGAAAGAGCAGCTGGCTGCTTTGTAGCCGGAGGTTTGCCCGCGCGTTGATAGTCGTAAAATCCCACGCGCCCCACGCCGATGCCGAATTGGAGGGGCGGTTGTACGTTATTTTAAGGTTGATGTTTTCGCTGCTTACCGGAATATTTTCAAACAGGGCTGTATCTGCTTTCATGTAGTCCACATTTTGGGTAACGGGCGTAATGGTTAGCGTATAGGCGTCGCCGCCGTTGACCGATATGGAGTAGGTGCTGCCGGTGGTGCTGCGGGCAGCCGCGCACACCTGCATTTTTAGCTGCGGGCTTTCGAGGTTGAGCGAAGGTACGCTGAAGCTGAGCGAGTGCTGCCGTACAGCGTCATATACCTCTCCGAAAAAGCGCCGCCCCGAGCGTAGCAGGTTGGTATCAATACGCTCGCGGTAGTCGCGGTAGTCGTAAGTATCGGTAACGTCGGTAGCTGCTGCCGACTGCGCTGCAACAGCCATTCCCTTAACAGCCTTGCTGTCGGTGATGTAAATGTATGCAGCGTCGGAGTATTCGCTTTGTTCATGCTCAAAAAAACTTTTTTGAGCGTTATACCGCCACGTATTCTTTGCCTCGGCGTAAAAAAGAATTTTATTTTCGCTGATTTTCGTAGCCACTTGCAGCAGGTCATCCGGATTTGCCTCGCGGTTGAAGCGCGACAGCCCGCGGCATCCGTTGCCCCACACGCTTACCGCGTGGAGGTCGGCAAATCCCCACTTTCCCAGCATATCCGCCGTGATGCGGTACACGCCGGTTTGCTTTATGCGCAGCTTTACCCAGCGCCCGCTGCTCAGCACCGAGCCGGAGGCCTCTGCTGCTTGCGGATATGCGGCGCGGTTTTGGGCGTTAGCGGCGCAAAGCGTCAGCAGCGCGGACATTATAAGCGTGGCGTATGAAAAACCCCACGAGTGAGGCTGTACCGCGCCTCGAAGAAGGTTAGTCGTGTATCTCAATAAATATTTTTTCACTTTTTAAGACAGAAAAGAAAGCGCAAGGTAAGCATTTTTCTACCATTTTTCTACCTTTGTTCGTTACAATGTCAATTAAATTTTCATATCAGCCCCACGCTATGTGCCTGTTGCTTGCCTGCTGCCTGTGCTGCGGGCAGCCTGTGCAGGCTCAGGACGCAAGCTTTGCCCAGCCATACATGGCGCCGCTTTACCTCAATCCGGCATACTCCGGCACGGAAAGCCTTATGCGGGTAGGCGCCACCTACCAGTATCGCTGGGGACGGTTAGACAATCCGTACATGCTTTACGCGCTTTATGCCGACTACTACTTCGATGCATTTAAAAGCGGCGTAGGAATTTGCGCCGTTTCCGACCGGCAAGCCGGTGGCGCGCTGACAAATACTTCGGTAGGAGCCTCGTATGCCTACAACCTGCGCATTGCCGGAGAAACATTTCTTCGGTTTGGACTTCAGGCGCTTTTAGACGTAACCGCTACCAACGCCTCCAAGTTGGTTTTTCCCGATATGCTTGGAAGCTCCGGCAGCGTTGCTCCGGCAGGCAGCGCCTACGCCTCAGAGCAAAAAAGTAACTTCGATATGGCGGTAGGCAGCATATTCTCGCACCGCATTTTTTATGCCGGCGCCGCTTTGCACAACCTCATGGAAGCGCCTGGCGGTGAGGTGCTTGGGCAAAACGTTGCCACTCCGCGCCGGCTTACCCTGCACGGAGGCTGCAACATTTCCATTCCGCTGTATAGCCAAAGAGCCGCATACTACTACCGCAGCAGTAGCAGCAGCACAAATGCGCTGATGCTTTCGCCAAATGCTGTTTACAGCTGGCAGGGGTTGAACCAAACCCTTGCACTTGGCGGGTACGTAGGCTTGAAGGAGTTCTCCGGTGGATTTTTTTATAAGATAAGGCTTAATGCTGATGACCAAACCGGTTTCTACTCCACCTGCGTAGCGTACTCATCAGGATGGTTATCGGTTATTTACTCATTCGATTTTGGCAAAGTGAGCGATGTCATGCGCAAATATTCGCCTGATATTCATGAAATTTCTTTGATTTTCAGGATAAAGCAACGTCCGCAAAGCAGCTATTTTCAGAACCGCAGCAGCAGCCGCAAAATACAGAACATGCCCTATTTTAACTATTTATAACAAGAGGATAAGGCCACATGCTGCTGATACTTAAAAATAAGTTGTACCTTTGCTACTCTGATAATTGTGCAATATACCTGCTATAAGCCTATAGTGGTGATATAAAGTTACTTGTGGTGATATAATTAATAACTATTTTTTTTTGATGTAAGTTATGAAATTTTATTTGAAATTACTCATTGCCTCTCTTGGATTAGGGTTTATCGGATGCGCGGGTAGCGGTGTGGGAGGTGCGCCGCACCATATGGGTGTGTCAAAAACTACAGGGTGGAAGTATAATGACCCCAAGTTTGGCGCTTTTGAGGTGTACGAATCGCACGACCAGCCTACACCGCCGGGTATGGTTTTTGTACCGGGTGGTACCTTTACTATGGGTCGAATAACGGAAGACCTCTCCCACGAGTGGAATAACTCTCAGCGCCGCGTGAGCATTGATGCTTTTTACATTGATGCTACCGAAATTCGTAATGTTGACTACCGCGAATACATCCACTGGCTGGGAACGGTATATGTTTCGTATCCGGAAGTACTCCGCCAGGCGCTCCCCGATACCTTAGCATGGCGTAAACCTTTGGGATACAATGAATCGTTTGTAGAATTTTACTTCAGGTTTTCATCGTATAATGATTATCCGGTGGTAGCAGTTTCGTGGCTGCAAGCCAACGATTACTGCGTGTGGCGTACTGACCGCGTAAACGAACTCGCGCTGGTTAATGCCGGAATTTTAGATATGACCGCTCTTGATCCCGACCAAAAAGATGGCGATAGCTTCAATACAGATGCTTATTTGGTAGGAGAATACACCGGCAAGATTAAAAGAAATATGCCGGATATGACAGGGCGTAACCCCGAAGGACGCCTCGTAAAGTATGAGGATGGCCTCATCTTCCCAAAATTCCGACTCCCAACCGAAGCCGAGTGGGAGTACGCAGCAATGGCCTCTATTGGCAGCGCTGCAACCGGTGTGCTGGACGGACGTGATATTTACCCATGGAAGGGCAACCGTGTAAGGCAAACCGAAGGGCCTGGCATAGGGCAGCTGATGGCTAACTTCCAAAAAGGGTATGGCGATATGATGGGAATAGCAAACAACCCCGACGGCAACGCCCCGCGTCCGGTACCCGTTACCTCTTTTTGGCCAAATGATTTTGGACTTTACTGTATGGCCGGCAACGTGAATGAGTGGGTGCTTGACGTCTATCGTACCTTATCGTTTGAAGATGTAGAAGATGCGCGCCCGTTCCGTGGTAACATTTATACAACGCTATCCAAAGACGAAAACGGACGCCCTATTAAGGATAGCTTGGGACACTTAAGGAGAGATACAATAGGGTATGTAAACAACCGTCCAAACTATCTATTGGGTGATAACAGGAACTACCGCGATGGCGATATCCTTTCGGCCGTAAGCGTAGGTGAAGATATGGACAAAAAAGAAGAGTTTGTTAACTCTAATAAGATGTACTTCCAGGGGCAAGGTGAGAAGCATCTGGGGATGTCAAGCCTTGTAAACGAGCGATCGAGGGTGTATAAAGGAGGATCATTCATGGATAGGGCCTACTGGCTAAGCCCCGGTACCCGCCGTTTCCTTGATGAGGGATATTCAAAAGAGGATATTGGCTTTCGCTGTGCGATGGATAGAATTGGAGGCGCCAAGTTTAAGCCGACGGAGCCAACCTCACAGGGGAGCAAGTAGCTTATGAGGCTGCTGCTTATGAGGCTGCCATCTAATTTTCTCCTTCATAATTAAAAAAACGAACGGTTCAATTTTTTTTGAGCCGTTTTTTTTGATATTAGAGTTTATATTCAATAGATGGGTAGCGTGCCAAAAATGATTTTGTTGCAACGGCGCAAGCAGCTATTGAGTATAAACTCTATTGTTGAATATTTGAAATCTGAACAGGTATGCAAAGTATAGCGCAGCTGCATGGCATGTTTTTGGCCTCCACCGGGGTGTGCACCGATAGCCGCAAGGTATTTCGGGGTTGTATTTTTTTTGCCCTCAAAGGCAGCAGCTTTAATGGTAACGCGTATGCAGCAGCAGCCCTGGAGCAAGGGGCTGCATACGCCGTGGTTGATGAAGAGATTGATGAAGAGATTGATGAAGATGTTGCTGAAAGTGCGTTGTACGTAAAAGTAGAAAGCGCGCTGGAAACCTTGCAGCAGCTGGCTGCATACCACCGCCGATACCTTAACCAGCCCATTGTTGCCGTAACCGGCACCAACGGTAAGACTACAACCAAAGAGCTGCTGGTGGCGGTGCTTTCGCGCAAGCTGCGCGTGGCGGCTACGCAGGGTAACCTCAACAACCATATTGGAGTTCCGCTCACCCTGCTGAGCATGGGTAAGGATACCCAGCTGGGTGTTGTAGAAATGGGAGCTAACCATTTGGGCGAAATTGCCGATTTGTGCAGCATAGCGCAGCCCAACGCCGGCTTGATAACCAACGTCGGGAAGGCTCACCTTGAAGGATTTGGCTCGCTTGATGGCGTGAAAAAAGCCAAGGGTGAGCTGTATGCCTGCCTGGCGCAGCGCCAAGGGCAGGTATTTTACTTGAGCGACAGCGCCGACCTGAAGGATATGCTGCAGGCGCACGGCGTGAAGCGCCCCATAGCATACGGCTTGCGCGAAAACGGCGTATGCGTGGACGCCGGAAGCAGCAGCAATCCGTTCCTGTGCCTGCGCATGGCCAACGGAGATACCTGGCAGACAAAGCTGGTGGGTAGCTATAATGCAGCCAACGTGCTTGCGGCAGCGGCGGTAGGGCGCTACTTTGGGGTGGCAGAGGAGGATATTCGCGAAGCGGTGGAAAGCTACGAGCCGCAAAACCACCGCTCCCAGCTTTTGCAGACAGCTCGCAATACCGTCATTGTTGACGCCTACAACGCTAACCCCACAAGCATGGCGGCTGCCGTGTGCAACTTTGCGCAGCTTAGCGCCGATAGCAAGCTGCTTATTCTGGGGGATATGCTGGAGCTGGGAGAAAATACGCAAAGCGAACATGCGAACATTCTCAGCTTGCTCCGGCAGCAAAAGTTGACAAATGCTTATTTGGTGGGCGATAGCTTTCGTAGCGTTGTCGAGAAGCCTTTCTTAAACTTTGCGGATAGTACGGCATTGTGCGAATTTTTGAAAAATAGCAGAGTAGAGCGACAGCTAATTCTGCTCAAAGGTTCGCGCGGAGTACAGCTCGAAAAAGCGCTGGAGTACTTGTAACACAGCTCCGCCTGCAACTTTAAGTAAACAGGTATAATCAATTAATTGTATAATAGTTAAGTATTTACGTGGATTTGGATTTTAGTTTTTAATGAGCTACATTTGTAGCCCTATATTTTGAGTAGATATTGAGACGCCTATGGCCAAACATTATACATTTGATCCGCATACGCTTTCATACGAAACTTTGGGTATTCCGCTCAAGATGCGTATTCGTCGTATTTTGATAGCTGTATTGCTTGGCTGCGTCTTGTCCACGATGACCATTTACATTTTTTCCTACTTTTTTGAGACGCCGCGCGCCGCCTTCATGCGGCAGCAGAATGAGGCGCTGCAAGTAAAGTACGATTTCCTGCTGCAACGGTTTCGTCAAATTGATAACGACCTGAACGAGCTGATGCGCCGCGATAACATGGTGTATCGCTCTATCTTCGAGGCCGACCCCATTCCGCTATCGGTGCGCGAATCGGGTATGGGCGGCGTAGGGCGCTACGAGAACCTGCTGGCAGACGCGCAGCTGGAGCAAATGGTCAGAACGTTGGTATTCATGGATAAAATCACCAAAAAGGTGTACGTACAGTCCAAATCATTTGATGAAGTCGCCGCGTATGCTCGCGAAAAAGAGGAAATGATATTTTGTATTCCCTCCATTCAGCCAATCAACCTATCCGACCCAAAGGTACACTTTTCCGGTGGCTACGGCTGGCGCTCCGACCCTTTTTACCAGGTTCAGACATTTCATCATGGCATTGACTTTGGAGGGCCGGTGGGAACGCCCATATACGCTGCCGGCAGCGGAAGAGTAGAAAAAGCCGAATTTAACTGGGGGGGCTATGGCAACATGGTGCTTATTGACCATGGATTTGGCTACCACACGCGCTATGCCCACCTGTCGGCAATCAACGTGCAAAAGGGCGACAAGATAACGCGAGGGCAAATTGTTGGGTTAATGGGTGATACCGGACGATCGAGAGGTACCCACCTGCACTACGAGGTGCTGTTTAAAAATCAGGATGTTAACCCTATTAATTTTTTCAACAACGATATCAGCGAGAATGAGTACAATAAAATCATCAAGGCTTTGAAAGAGGACGACAATAAGCCGGCTATGGAATACTAAATCAACCTGTGGGATATGGCCAAAAAACTTAAATTCAACCACGAAACTCTTGACTACGATGAGGTGCGCTCTACCATACTTGGAGTTGTGCGGAAAATATTTATTTGGCTGCTTGCAGGGGCGCTGTTTCTGGCTGGCTACTATGCGATTTTTGCGCAGTTTTTCAGCACGCCTGAGGAGCGCCACCTGGCCTCGGTCAACCGGACTATTTCCGACAGCTACGGCAGGCTGCTTGAGCAAAACGAGCAGATTCAAAAGCTTGTAACCTACCTTTACCAAAGGGACGCCGATATTTATCGGCATATTTTTGAAGCCGAGCTTCCTAACATCGGTATGCAGGAGGTATCTACCAACGTAACCGCCGTTGAGCAAGCCGATGATATTACGATCGCGCAGCAAACGAAAGATGGTATAGACAGGTTAGACTCCATTATCACCGAGCAAACAGCACGGCTGAAAAGCATTGTTGAGCAGAATAAGGGTAACGCTCAGCTGCTACTTATGCCGACATCCAACCCGTTGGGAAATAATGATTTGCGTCGCATAGTGGCTACCTATGGCTGGCGTATGCACCCATTTTACAAGGTGTTCAAAATGCATTCCGGCGTGGACTTTACCACACCGCTGGGGGCTAATGTTTACGCTACGGGAGATGCTGTTGTGGAGTCGGTTGACAACAACCTGCGCACCTCCGGTATCACCGTTACGCTCAACCATCAAAATGGCTACCGCACAAGGTATGCACACCTGTTCAAGTCGAACGTGCAAAAAGGACAGCAGGTGAAGCGCGGAAGCGTCATAGGATTGGTGGGCAACAGCGGCCGCTCCATTGCGCCGCACCTGCACTATGAGGTGCAAAGAGGCAATAAAACCGTTAACCCGCTGCACTACTTCTTTAAAGACGTTACACCCGAAGATTACTACCTGCTTATGCAAATAGCAGCAAGTAAAGGTCAATCATTTGACTAACAATCATTTGCAAATATTTAATCGTTGAATCCGAAATTTTACTGCCATGCCGTACAAGCAACCAAAAATTGAAAAAATTTACTTCAGCATTGGCGAAGTTGCCGGAATGTTTGAAGTAAATACCTCGCTCATACGCTTTTGGGAACGAGAGTTTGACATTATCAAGCCGCACAAGAACAAAAAGGGTAACCGCCTGTTCACGCAAAAAGACGTGGACAACTTCCGCATCATTTACCACTTAGTAAAGGAGGAGGGGCTGACCCTTGACGGCGCACGCAGGCGGCTGAAAAATAAAAGAACCGACGAGGAAATAAACCTCGAAATCGTAAAATCTTTAGAGAGCATAAAGGATATGCTGCTGGAGGTAAAGGATGCGCTATAGCTCATTGCCTCAACTATTAAAATTATGACTTAAAATTATGACTGTTGCACAAATTACAGATGCTGTAGAAGAATTTGCTCCCGGCGTCTATCAGGAAAGTTACGACAACGCAGGGTTGATAGCCGGCAGCCGGCAAAGCGAGGTTACCGGCGCGCTGCTGTGCCTTGACGTTACCGAGCGCGCGCTGCAAAAAGCCATTGACAGCCATATTAACCTCATCATCTCGCACCATCCCGTTATTTTTGGCGGGCTGAAGCGGCTCGTTGGCAGCACCGCCGCCGAGCGCATAGTGCAGCTGGCCATCAAGCACGATATTGCGCTCTACGCCGCCCACACTAACCTCGATAGCGTACGCGGAGGCGTGAGCGAAAAAATGTGCGACAAGCTGATGCTGAAAAATCGGAGCATTTTGCAGCCGGTAAAAAATCAGCTCGTTAAAGTTGCCGTCTATGCTCCGCTGGCACATGCCGAGGCGGTACGGCAGGCCATGCTTGCAGCCGGAGCAGGCTGCATTGGGCTGTACAGCAGCTGCAGCTTTAGCGTACAGGGTACGGGTACTTTTTTGGCGGGAGAATTGGCTAAACCTTTTGCAGGAAAGAAGGGAGAGCTGCACCGCGAGGTAGAAGAGAAGGTAGAGGTGATAGCGCACGAATCGAAGGTAAGCGGCGTTGTTGCCGCCATGCGCACCGTACACCCCTACGAGGAGGTAGCCTACGACCTCTATCCGCTGCTCAACGAATACCCCACCGTGGGGCTTGGGATGGTTGGAGAGCTCGAAAAGCCACTTGAGACCGGCGAGTTCTTGCGCCTTGTGAAGCAGGCGTTCAACAAGCAGAGCGTGAAATATGTAACGTCGGGTAAGCCTGAAGTTTGCAAGGTTGCGGTGTGCGGAGGCAGCGGCAGCAGCCTCACGGGCAAGGCTGCTGCCTGTGGCGCCGACGCCTTTGTCAGCGCGGATTTTAAGTATCACCAGCTGCAGGAAGCCGACGGGCGTATTACCGTTGTGGATGTGGGGCACTACGAAAGTGAAATTTTCGCAATAGAAATTTTTTATGAGGTAATAACAAAAAAATTTCCTACCTTTGCGCCCTACTTGGTGAAGTACGCCATCAATCAAATCAGCTATCTATAAATCAAATAGTTGACGATGTAAGAAATAAATCCAACTAACTAACTAAATATACAAAGTAACGCCATGGCAAAAACTAAAACAGTAATTGATGCTATTGATGTGCCAATTGAAAATAAGCTAAAATTTTTGTATGAACTTCAGCTTGTTGATTCTAAGATTGATGAAATTATTCACCTGAGAGGTGAGCTGCCCCTTGAGGTGCAGGACCTTGAAGATGAAATTGCCGGGCTGGAAACACGCATAAAAAACTATCAATCTGAAGTGCGCGAAATGGAGAGCATGGTGCTGAAAAAAAAGAACGATATTGAAACCGCAAAGACGTTGATAAAGAAGTATGGCGAGCAGCAAAAAAATGTCCGGAATAACCGCGAATTTGACTCTCTCTCGAAGGAAATTGAGTTTCAAACGCTGGAAATTGAGCTGAACGAGAAAAAAATAAAAGAATTTTCTTTTCAATTCAAAGAAAAAAAGCGCCTTGTTGAAGAAACCTCCGGCATACTTAGCGATAAGAAAATAGCCTTGGAGGTAAAGCAAAAAGAGCTGAAAGAAATTACCGACGAAACCCAGCGCGAGGAGGATGACCTCCGCAAAAGTTCGGAGGAGTACAAGGATAAAATTGAAAGCCGGCTCTATGGCGCCTACCAGCGCATTCGCGCCAATGCACGAAACGGCTTGGCCGTAGTTTCGGTGAGCCGCGATGCCTGCGGAGGTTGCTTCAACAGGATACCACCGCAGCGCCAGGTAGATATAAAGTTGAGCAAAAAAATTATCGTATGCGAGTACTGCGGCCGTATCCTTATTGACGCCGATGTGCTGACCGGTAACAAAGCCGAGTAAAGCTTCTCATATTCTCTCTTTTTATGAGAATTTTTGAATTGCACCATGCAAAAATCAATATTTGGTTTGGTTGGGGCTGCTATGTCGCTGCTGCTGCTTGCGTGCAGCGACGGTAGCAAGCCCACGGTTGCTATTGCTACGGCAGACAGCATTTCGTTGCGTGTAGATTTTGGCGTAAATCGTCTGCTGCAGGCGCTGCAAGAGGCGGGGTATCGCGTGGCGCTCAACAGCAATGGATGGCAGCGCAAAGGGGCCGATCTGACCGTTGTTGTGGGTGGGATAGATGAGGATTTTGTGCAGCTGTACGCGCTGCAGGCGGGCATAATTTTTGACAAAAAACCGGAAAAGGAAGGATTTGTCGTCAAATCGGGCAAGAACGTAATCATTGCTGCCGGCGCCGACCCTTCCGGTACGCTGTATGGCTGCGTGGAGCTGACCAGCCGCGTGAAGCGTAAAGGTGAGCTGCCGAAAAAGATTGCTATTGTTGACCAGCCCGAAATGGCGCTGCGCGGAGCTTGTATTGGCGTACAGAAACCCTACTGCCTGCCCGGCCGCACGGTATACGAATATCCCTACACGCCCGAAACTTTTCCGTGGTTTTACGATAAAAGCCTGTGGATAAGCTACCTCGACATGATGGTGGATAACCGGATGAATTCGCTCTACCTCTGGAACGGCCATCCATTTGCCTCGTTGGTCAAGCTTGAGGACTACCCATACGCGCTGGAGGTGGACGAAGAAACGCTTGCCAGGAATGAAGATATTTTCGGTTTCCTCACGGTAGAAGCCGACAAGCGGGGAATTCTTGTCATACAGATGTTTTACAACATTATTGTTTCCAAACTTTTTGCCGAAAAACACCAAATCAAAACGCAGGACAGGGAGCGCCCCATTGTGCCCCTGATTGCCGACTATACGCGCAAATCTATTGCCGCTTTTATCGAAAAATATCCCAACGCAGGCTTGCTCGTTATGCTGGGCGAGGCCATGCGAAGCGAGGATGATGCGGAGTGGTTTACGCAAACCATCATACCCGGCGTAAAGGACGGGCTGGCCGCTCTTGGCCGCGTTGACGAGCCGCCCGTTCTGCTGTACGCGCACGATACCGACACAAAGAGCGTGATGAACGCTGCGCAGCCGATTTACAAAAATCTGTACGCCATGTCCAGGTACACGGACGAGTCGCTTACTATCTGTCAGCCACGCGGCCCGTGGGCAAAAATTCACAAAGATTTGAGCGAGTTCGGGTCGGTGCACGTTGACAACGTGCACACCCTCTCCAACCTTGAGCCATACCGCTACGGATCGCCGGAGTTCATTCGCAAGACCGTAGCTGCCATGCACGAGGTGCACGGCGCCAACGGGCTACACCTTTACCCACAAGCATCGTACTGGGATTGGCCATACACGGCCGACAACGTCACGCCGCGCCTGCTGGAGGCAGATCGCGATTGGATTTGGTATAAGGCGTGGGCGCGCTACGCGTGGAGCAGCAAGCGCAACCCTCGTGCAGAGGTAAAGTACTGGACGAATCAGCTGGGCGATTTTTACGGTTGCGGAAAATACGGGCAGAAGATATTGGAAGCTTACGACGAGAGCGGAGAAATTGCCCCGAAGCTGCTGCGCCGCTTTGGCATTACCGAGGGGAGCGGACAAGCGCTCCAGCTGGGCATGTTCATGGCGCAGCTGGTAAATCCGCACAAATTCAAGGTATATCCGGAATTTTACGAATCGTGCAGGCCGAAAGAGGAAACGCTGATTGAGTATGCCGAAAAAGAGTGGAAAAATGAGCAACACACGGGAGAAACGCCTCTGCAAATTATCGCCGAAGCGGTGCGGCACGGTAATCTTGCTGTTGAAGCCATTGAAAAAGCAACGCCGCACGTGGC
The DNA here is from genome assembly GCA_031266935.1 of Prevotellaceae bacterium. Lineage (GTDB taxonomy): Bacteria > Bacteroidota > Bacteroidia > Bacteroidales > UBA932 > JAITMY01. The sequence goes on along the minus strand of JAISAC010000216.1, from coordinate 15,549 downwards.
TAAGAACAGCGCGGAGTTTACACGCCTCAAAAATGACATGTATTGCCTGCGCGCATTTGCCAACTTTTTTGCCGAAAAAGTCAAAGCGGGAGAGCTGGCGCTGCGCTACCAACATTCAAAAAATGTAGAGGATTTGGAAATGGCGCTGCCTTACCTCGAAACAAGCCTTGCTTATTGGCATGAGCTGGTTGAGCTGACAAGAAACACCTACCTGTACGCAAACAGCATGCCAACCGAGCAGCGCTGCATACCCATTGGCGGCGACGACGAAAAAAACAAAACTTGGGCGGAAATGCTGCAGCACTACGAGCTTGAGCTGAGCAACTTCAACAAGAATATTGCCCTGCTAAAATCCTCAAAGGAGGGCGTAGCCTCCGCTGGATTGAGCAGCGTATCGCAGCGCGAAACGGTGGATTGGCTGTTTTACTAATATGTCCTGAAAAACAGCTACTTTTGTATTCACAAACAAATTATTGACTAATGGAAGCAAAAACATTCAAGCGCCTGCCTTACGGCAATTCGGATTTCAGGGACATCGTATTGCAAAATTATGCCTACGTTGACAAAACGCGGTTTATAGAGCAGCTGGAAAATGAATCCAACCGGAACCATTTTTTCATTCGCCCGCGCAAGTTTGGGAAAAGTTTGTTCCTTACAACGTTGATGTATTATTATGACCTCAACGAGGTGGAAAATTTCGACCGGCTGTTCGGCAAGCTCTATATCGGCAAACACCCTACGCCCGAAAAAAATTTGTATGCCATACTGCAATTTGATTTTTCCGGCTTGGATACCTCCAGCGAAAAAGGATTTGTTGAATCTTTTTCAAGCAGCGTGCAGGATACGGTTCGTCAATTTTTTCGTGTCTATCAACATACGTTTTCCGAAGCGGAGTACTATCTGGATCAGATTGCAAAAAAAGATCCGGGAGTACGGACGATAAATTTGACATTTGACGCGGCAGTAAACGACAATGTCAAACTTTTTATCATCATCGACGAATACGACCATTTTGCCAATGACTTGATTGCTATGGGGACGCGGGCAGGCAAGGATTTTTACCGGACGATGGTATCGGCAAACGGTCTGGTGCGCGATTTTTACGAAAGGATAAAGGCGGCCACCAAATCGTCGGCAGCCTACCGGACGTTCATCACCGGCATATCGCCTGTGATGCTTGACGACCTTACCAGCGGATACAACATCGCCCAAATCCTTACCCTGGAGTCTCAATACAACGAAATGATGGGCTTCACGCAGGAAGAAGTCGAATGGCTGATGCGAGAAACCGGCGTTGATCCCGCCCTGATTAACGTGGATATGGAAGCCTACTACAACGGCTATCTCTTTCATGCAGAAGGGCAACATCGGGTTTATAATCCCGCTATGATACTCTACTTCTTTGGACAGATATTGAGGCATCGGAAACCGCCACGGGACATCATTGACTTGAACCTGCAAACGGATTACGGTCGCCTGCGCCGCCTGACGCGAAACGAAAACAATCGTGAAACATTGCTCCAAATCATGAAGGACAACGGTGTCGTAGTTACCGAAATCCTGAAAAAATTTTCCATCGACATGCTCAGCGACGACAGCTACTTCGTTTCGCTCCTGTTCTACATGGGGCTGCTGACTATCGACGCTCCGCACCGCTTGCGGTTGCGGCTACAGATTCCGAACTACTCCATTAAAACGCTGTACTGGGAATACCTGGCGAAGCAGATAATGGAAACGTCGCCGGAGATGACGATTCGCTCACAACCGTTAGACGATGCAATTTTGGCGTTGGCCATGGAAGGCGATGTGCAGCAATTCATCGCCTACGTTTCGGAAAACGCTTTCGGCAAGCTTTCGGACTACGACCTGCAGCGCTTCGATGAGAAGTATATTCAAATCCTGCTGCTGGCCTATCTGTTCATGAGCAAGCTTTACATTCCGATGAGCGAATACGAAGCGGTACCCGGACGGGCGGATATTTTCCTGCAGCGCAACCCGCTGCTGCCGGAAGTCAAATACGAATGGATTTTTGAGATAAAATACTGCAAAACGTCTGCCTCCGAAGCGGAAATCACCGCGAAGCGAAGCGAGGGCTTGGAGCAGCTACAGCAATACCTCCACTCCTTCCGGCTGAAAGGCCGTCCCGACTTGAGGGCTGCGCTGCTCGTCTTTACCGGCAAAAATAAGTTTGAAATAGTGGATGCCTGAGCGGATTCCCTTATTGTCAAAAAAAAACGGCTACCTGCAAAATCTTGTGGGTAGCCGCTTTTTTTTGCTGCCGTTACCGGCAGGAGTGCGCTTTACTGCACTCCTGCCAGCCTTTTGTACTGGTTGTACCTCCACCGGGCGTTTTCTTCCGTTGCCTTGAAGAGTTCGGCGGCCTCGCTGGGGAAAGATTTTGTGAGCGACGAGTAGCGCACCTCGCCTTTCAGGAAATCCTGAAATTTTGACCAGTCAGGCTCCTTGCTGTCTAACGAGAAGGGATTTTTGCCTTCGGCCTCCAGCGCGGGGTTGTAGCGGTAGTTGTGCCAGTAGCCGCACTCCACGGCCAGCTTCTCTTCGCGCTGGGTGCTCAGCATACCGCCTTTCAGCCCGTGGCTGATGCACGGCGCGTAGGCAATGATGAGCGAAGGCCCGTTGTGCGCCTCGGCCTCCTTCAGCACGTTGAAGTATTGGTTGTTGCTGGCGCCCATGGCAACCTGCGCCACGTAAACGTAGCCGTAGCTCATGGCCATCATGCCGAGGTCTTTTTTGCGAACGCGCTTGCCGGAGGTGGCAAACTTTGCCACCGCTCCGGCGGGCGTTGACTTCGAGGACTGTCCGCCGGTGTTGGAGTAAACTTCGGTGTCAAGTACCAGCAGGTTCACATCCTCTCCGCTGGCCAGCACGTGGTCAAGCCCACCGTAGCCAATGTCGTACGCCCAGCCGTCGCCGCCGATAATCCACTGCGAGCGCTTCACAAGGTAGTCCTTGAGCAGGAACAGGTCTTGCCCTGCTTTGCATTGCGGCGCGTTGGCGGCATATTCCGCGAGCATCGGCACAAGCTGGTCGGCAATTTCTTTTGTTTTTGCGGCGTCGTTGCGGTTGGCAATCCATGCTTCAAAGAGGGTTTTTACCGTATCGGGCAAATTTCCTGTTTTGTCGTCGGCGCAGGTGTCGGCAATTGTTTTTTTCATGATGTACTCGATGCGGTCGCGCAGCTTCTCCACGCCCGTCATCATACCCAAGCCAAATTCGGCGTTATCCTCAAACAGGGAGTTTGCCCAGGCCGGGCCGCAGCCGTTCCGGTTGGCGGTGTAGGGCGATGCCGGATACGACCCGCCGTAGATGGAAGAGCAGCCGGTGGCGTTGGCTATCATCATGCGCTCGCCAAAGAGCTGCGTGATGGCCTTTATGTAGGGCGTTTCGCCGCAGCCCATGCAGGCGCCGGAAAATTCAAACAGCGGCTGCGAAAACTGGCTGTTTTTCATGTTCTGGAACTTGTTGCCCACCGTGTCCTTGTAGCCCACCTTGGCGTGCAGGTACTCGTAGCGCTCCTGCTCCGGCAGCTGGCTTTCGAGCGACTTCATCACCAGCGCCTTGTTGCCCTTTAGCCCGGGGCATACTTCGGTGCAGTTGGAGCAGCCTGTGCAGTCGAGCGGCGAGAGCTGAATGTTGTAGTGGTGCTCCTTGAAAACGCCGTTTCCTTTGACAGTTTTCACTCCCTCGGGCGCGGCGGCCAGCTCTGCGTCGGTGAGCAGGAAGGGGCGTATGGCGGCGTGTGGACAAACGTAAGCGCACTGGTTGCACTGGATGCAATTTTCGGTGACCCACTCCGGCACGTGCACCGCAATGCCGCGTTTTTCGTAGGCAGCGGTGCCGCAGGGAATGGTGCCATCCTCCTGCCCTGCGAAGGCGCTCACCGGCAAATCGTCGCCGATTTGGGCGTTCACCGCGTCGGCAATTTTTTTTACAAAATCGGGCGCCGGGCGCTTGGCGGTATCCGGCTCAAACTTGCCGCCCAGCGAGGCCCACTCGGCGGGCACATCGACCTTGGTAACCTCGCCGCCGCGGTCAACGGCAGCGTAGTTTTTGTTCACCACGTCCTCGCCTTTCTTGCCGTAGCTTTTCACGATAGCCTTTTTCATTTCGCCCACCGCCTTTTCGTAGGGAATAACGTTGGCGATTTTGAAGAACGCCGATTGCAGGATGGTGTTGGTGCGGTTGCCCAGGCCAATTTCCTCCGCAATTTTTGTTGCGTTCATGATGTAGAAGGTAACATTTTTCTCCGCCAGCGTTTTCTTGATAAAATCGGGCAGGCGCTTTTTGGTTTCTTCGGCGTCCCACAGGCTGTTGAGCAGGAGCGTTCCGCCCTGCTTTATGCCGCGCAGGATGTCGTACTTGGTGAGGTACGAGGTCACGTGGCATGCCACAAAGTCGGGCGTGTTCACCAAGTAAGGCGAGTTGATGGGGCTGTCGCCAAAGCGCAGGTGCGAGCAGGTGAAGCCGCCGGATTTTTTGGAGTCGTAGGCAAAGTACGCCTGACAGTACTTGGGCGTTGTTTCGCCGATAATTTTTATGGTATTTTTGTTGGCGCCCACCGTACCGTCCGAGCCAAGCCCGTAGAACTTAGCTTCAAACGTGCCGGCCTTGCCGAGGCTTATCTCCTCCTTTTGCGGAAGCGAGAGGAACGTTACGTCGTCCACAATGCCAATGGTGAAGTGGTTTTTGGGTTCGTTCTGCTCCAAGTTTTCGTACACCGATATAATCATGGCGGGGGTAGTATCTTTCGACGAAAGCCCGTAGCGTCCTCCCACCACCAGCGGCGCGTTGGGCTGGCCGTAGAGCGTGTCCTTTACGTCGAGGTAAAGCGGCTCTCCGCCGGCGCCCGGCTCCTTGGTGCGGTCGAGCACGGCTATGCGCCGGACGCTCTTGGGCAGCGCCTCCAAAAAGTGCTTTGCCGAGAACGGGCGGTACAGGTGCACAAAGACAGCGCCGTACTTTTTGCCCTTAGCGTTGAGGTAGTCAATGGTTTCCTTGATGGTATCGCAAACCGACCCCATAGCAATGATGACGTGCTCTGCGTCGTCGGCGCCGTAGTAGTTGAAGGGCTTGTATTCGCGCCCTGTAATTTTGCTGATTTCCGCCATGTAGCCGGCCACCATGTCGGGCACGGCATCGTAGTAGCGGTTGCTCGATTCGCGGGCCTGGAAGTAAACGTCGCCGTTTTGCGCCGTGCCGCGCGTTACGGGGGCGTTGGGGTTAAGCGCGCGCCGGCGAAATTCTGCCAGCGCATTTTGGTCAACCAGACGGCGGAGGTCTTCGCCGTCGATGGCCTCAATTTTTTGGATTTCGTGCGACGTGCGGAAGCCGTCGAAGAAGCTCACAAAGGGTACGCGCCCTTTGATAGCCGCGAGGTGCGCCACGGCGGCGAGGTCCATTACCTCCTGTACGCTGCCCGAGGCAAGCATGGCGAAGCCCGTTTGGCGGGTTGCCATCACGTCGCTGTGGTCGCCAAAGATGGAGAGGGCGTTCATGGCGAGCGACCGCGCCGATACGTGGAATACGCACGGGAGCAGCTCTCCGGCAATCTTGTACATGTTGGGAATCATGAGGAGCAACCCCTGCGAGGCGGTGAAGGTGGTGGTGAGCGCTCCGGCTTGCAGCGCTCCGTGAACGGCGCCGGCAGCGCCGGCTTCGCTCTGCATTTCGCTTACCTTGACGGTTTCGCCAAAGAGGTTTTGCTTGCCGAAGGCAGCCCACTCATCTACGTACTCCGCCATGGTTGACGACGGGGTGATAGGGTAGATGGCTGCCACCTCGCTGAACATGTAGGCCACATGCGCTGCGGCGTAGTTACCGTCGCAGGTAACGAACTTTTTTTCTTGCGCCATTTTTAGTGTAGTTTTTAAAGTGTAAAAATTGAGATTATCCAAATTGCGCTTTTCTTCCTAAAAATCAATCGGAGTGCAAAAGTAACCATTTTTTATCAATTCTCAAATATTGGCAGCGCAGGGGTTATTTTCTTTTTTTGAGATGTTATTGATTTTTCCTATTGTTTTTGAAAACAAAAAGTCCGTAGGGCTTATCGGTGCATCACCGTACCTCAAAAACCTTATTTTTGCAAGTATTGCAGCACAGGCAGTTGAGGAAATCGGCGCGGCCTATTTTGTTAAGATAGTTGCTAAATCGCTTCCGGATAGCTATATTTGCGGCGTGGGAGTATGCTTAAACGCTGCCTAAATCCCATTTAAGCGCTGTATTGAGGCCTTCCGAACACTTTACGGAGTTTCGACCTAAAATAGCCTGTGCCCAAACGTTTCACTCACGGGCTATATTTGCGTAGGCTATGCAGGTGCAAAAGCAGCTCAAATTATAAAGCAACCATTACACACAAAAAATGATTCTACTATGGATGCAACCTTAAAAGATTATCGCGAAGCCGTTGAATTTTTGGCTAAAAACAGAGTTGACAACCTCATCTTTAACGCGGGCGATGAGCATGCGCAAATCATTTTTCAAAACATCTTTAAGAATTGCGAAGGTAAAATCCGCCTCCTTGCAGGAAACCTCCAAAATGAGGTAACAAAAAGCGCCGCCTACCTTGATGCTTTAAAGGGCTTCTTGCAGAGGGATGGCAGCAAGCTTGAAGTGATGCTGGACAACTTTGCCCGCTTTAGTAAGCAGGGTGAGGTGGAGGTGTTTAAGGTTTTGTTGGAGTACAGGGATAAGGTAGCGATAAAATCAACCGATACCAAGTTTTACGTTACAAAGGTTACCGAAGGCGGCGCAGAGGAAAAAGTACCTGTCCATTTTTGTACGGGAAATGCCATGTATCGGCTGGAAATAGACACCCGTACAAGGTCTGCGCGCTGCAACTTCAACGACAAGTCTTTTGTTGAAGACTTGAATACCCTATTTGATGAAGACACTAAAAAAGGAAGAGAAATCGCATGGAATGAAGTACTACCCTAACGCTATCCAAACTTAACGATGAGTGCGCTCAACGTACATGACCTAAACACCCTCCTTCAGCTCTCTGTGGCGTTTAACGCTGCGTGTATTGCCGCGTTTAAGCTTGGGCAGTTTGGCAAAATAGCAGAAACTACCATAAACACAAATAGCAGGATTCTACATAAAGTGTCTGCCATAGCATCTATGGCTATAACCGGGTTGAACTCGCTAGAACAAGTAAAAGAGCTGCATGTTAACACGGCAATTAAAGAAATAGCAGATAAGTATAACCGAATTTTAGCCGAGATTGAGAAAAAAAATAAGCTGTGCGAATCGGTGGTTGCTGAAAAATATACGCCATTGTACATTGCAGGGTTATCTTCGTTTTGTGCGCTATTTGGCACGATATCCTTATTCTTCATACTGTTCTCGAAATCTAGCGAGCACCTGGCTTTTCAAATCTTCATTTGCTTGAGCTTCTTATACGTGCTGCTTTTTATTGCCATCAAAACGTACTTGAATACGCGGCTACATAAAAGACTTGAGAAAGCAAAAGGCCATAAAAGGGAGCAAGCAGAGAGCAAGAGCTGCAAGCTGAGCAAATTGCTAAGCGTGAAAGCTGCATTAATAAGCTGCATTTGCTTTTTAGCGCTGTCAATCTTAGTTAAATTATTAATACAAAAATGGTTACCTACATTTACCGTAGCGTATTTTTGGGCAGCCCTCATTGAATACGCATCGGCGTTTTTATCCTTTAGCTCATTAATCGTGTATGTTGTTGTAACTTACCTTTACAATCTTAGACGGGTAAGTTTTATTAATGCCTATTTTAAACCAATGGAGGAAGCCATCAAAGAGTGCAAGGAAGCAAAAGAGGAGCTTGACACCTACTTGAAGGTGGCAAATAAGTTGAGCGTAAAGGCAGAATCATGAGGCATCCTGTCTGTGTTTATCTTTTAAATCTGTGTCATCTGTGTGCCCAATTGACGCTTCAAGAAAAGTACCTGCCACATCAGGTAACTTTATTAATGGACATTTTGGGATAAGTTTTCCATTCCTTAGCAGCATTGATTTTGGGGAAAGTAATATAAAACGGACGAGGTGCATGGCCTCGTCCGTTCTTCGTAAATGCCGTAAAGCACGGAGCCTTTTTTCTACAGGTCTTCGGGGTAGCCGGTGTAGCGGTAGCCTGAAATAATCCAATGTTCGTCCCACTCCGCCTTCGCTACGCTCGACCCCGACTTTATCCTCCATGCGTACTCCGGCGTGTCTGGATCTTCCCGTTCTTCCACGTCAAGCTCGTAGCTCTCAAGCTGCACGTAATCCGTGTGCAGGGTAATTTTCAGGTAAATGCTGTCGGTAACGTTTCCTCCTATGGAGGTCGCGCTGTTGGGCAGTATCTTTCCTTCTTCCAAAGTTATACGTACGTACGGCAATTTTCCGTCGCACAGCTGTCCTGCGGCGGAGGCAACAGGAAAATCGCTCTTATTGGAGGCTACGAATTGAAAATACTCCCCGTAGTCCGCGTTATAAATGGCTGCAATGCTATTCGTATTTTCCACCGTACTTCCGGCGCTGAAGTTGCCTGCATTTCCCGTCAAGCTGAATTTTCCTTTTAATGGGAACACGTTGGAAACATCCTCCAGCCAGATTTCGTTGGGGATATTTGCCGCGGTATTGTAAAGGTAAATTTCGTTGCCCTTTTCGATGATTTTGCTCAGCGCAGGGTTTTCCTGACAGGTAGCCGCTACGACGAACCGTCCGGCATACTCAAAGGTCTCGCTATTCCACGAATCCAGCTCGCTTTCGCACGAAGTAAGAGCAAGAGCGATGCATGCGGCGATGCTCGGATACAATGCTGTTTTTTTCATTTGCTTATAATTTTAATATTTTTTTTACTGTTTTATGAGCGTTAAGTAAAACGTATAGCCGTTCCACTCGCCAACAAGGGTAAATGTTTGGCTACTTTCGTCGTAGCTTCCTGTAACCTTCTCGAACTTATCGTCCCAGGGAGTTGACGAGCTGCTTACAAGCGATATCTCACCGCGCCTGTCTATTCTGATAGTACCTGATGTTTCGTAATCAGCGCCGAGGTCGCGTTCTACCGAGTAGTACCCGCCAAACAGGTCGGAAATAAAGTATGCTCCGGATTCTTCCTGATAAATCAGCACCTCCGTCTCACCTTTGTATTCGACGGACGGCGAGGGGCTGCGGTAGCTGCTCGACGAAACTTTGTAAAATCCCGTTAGCGAAGCCGGGTCATATACAATAATTGTGCGCTTAGCTATCGTAGGCACTGCATCTTTATTTTTGACGGTGTACCTCAACGTGTACCGCCCGGAAGCATTGGCGTTCACCGTACCGAAAACGGTTACGGCAGCGGTTACGTCAACGCTGTCCTCTATGGCTTCATATCCGGGTTCTACATACTGCGCTCCCAGCTCAACGAGTACGGTTGCGTTACCCAAAAGCGCCAGCTCGCACGGGAGGGTGGTCGTCGAAAGCCCTTCTGTTTCTTTTTCGCAGGATGCAAGAAAAAGTGCAGCGATAACGACAAAATATTTAGACAGATTTTTCATAATTATTATTTGATTTTAAGTGACGTTTTACTTTTCTTGTTTTTGGTTCCACCAAACTTTTTGTCCGATGTCCGGTTTTTGCGCCGGAGCGTTGTTGTTTCGGAAGATGTACTCTTCCGGGTAGAGGGGCGATGCCGGCAGGTTCCCGTTCAGCCTGGCTCTGCCTCTAACCGAAATCGTCAATTCGCCTACGGGAAAGTTGACAAATGCAGCCTTCCTGTCGGCGGCTATATCCATTTCGTTTACGGCAGGATACTTGGTGCGGTTGCGCTCCAGAAATGCTTCGATGTGCTGGTAGTTGCAGCTTGCTACCCACTTTTGCATGGCAATTTGCTTGACGCACTGCTCGGCTGTTCCGCCTTGCCATTCGGCATACCCTCCCGATTCGATGATGGAAAGATCATCTACGCCATGCTGCGTTAGCGACAATTTAACGCCCAGCTCGTAGTACCGCTGAGCATTATCAAGGTCTCCTGCGCAGGCAAATACTTCCGCCATGTAGAAGGCAACCTCCCAGCCGGACATGATAAACAGGTTTGTGTTTCCGTCAAAAACAACCGTGCTGTAGGTTTCCTTATCGTCGGTTGTTCCGTTTTCGTCGGAATCCTCTTTGGAGTCAAAATCGCCAAAAAAAGCGCCTTCTGTTCCCTCAAACAGCGTTTCCAAGCGCGGGTCGCTGTTTTCTTTCAGATAGTCCACAAACGTTTTGCATCCGATGACATTTGCTGAAAAATAGCCGGCGCCGCCCGCTTCAAACTCCCGCAGCGGGTGCCGCTTGCCTTCTCTGCTATCGTCCCAAACGCTACCCGGTATCTTTGCTCCTTCGTAGTAGGCAGCCAAATAGTAGAGAGCTTCCTCGTTTTCGACAATAAATTGGTGCACCTCTTCGTTATTAAACCCGGGAGTTTGGGACAAGCGTAGCATTAGCTTCAGCTTTAGCCCTACGGCAAAGAATTGCCACGCTTCCAAGTCTCCTTCAAAGATAAAATCATACCTGCCATCTACGAGCGCCTCGCTCAAATCAACCTCCAGCAGCTTATCTACCCGCGTTAGCAGGTCGGCGTAAATATCCTCGCCCTTGTCCTGCTTTGGGTGCAGGATACCTTCGTTGCCCTTCAGCGCTTCCGAGTAGGGCATGTCCCCCCATACGTCGGTAATGATTTGCCACGTGAAGATGGACAGGGCTTCGGCAATAAAGTAGTATCCCTTGTCTTCGTCGCCGGTGGACAGCGCTATCATCCGGTTCAGGTCGGCCATTGCCTCTCTGGTCAGCGAGAGGTAGGCCGTGCCGAAGTCTTCGGGCTGAAACTCACAGAGCGTTTTGAACTGCGAGGCGGTGTAGGATTGCGTCCAGTACTCCACCCAAAATCCGGCTCCAAATCCAAAATCCCAACCCATCAGGTTGTTGGCAATGCTTACCTCGGCGGCGGGCAGCAGGGCTTTTGCATCCGGTATCTCGGCCAAAGCGTCGGGGTCGTGGTTTACGTCCAGGTAATTGCTGCATCCGGCTGCGAGCAGGAGCGCTGCTGCTATAGCTGTAACTTTATTTTTCATGTTTTATTAGCGTTTAAATGGTTACTAAAATGAAAGATTTAATCCGAATACGTACGACCTGTACGGCGGGGTAGTCCCAAACTCTCCGAACTTGGCGGAGATGTCGTTTCCAAACGTGGTCATTTCGGGGTCTATGTACTGATTTTCGGCCGGCGTCCACAGCAGGATGTTGGAGGCAGTGAGGGACAGCCGTAGCCCTGCAATTTTGAGCGCGTCGCACGCTTTTTTCGGCAGCTGGTAGGCAAGGCTCAGGTTGCGCAGCTTCAGGTAGGAGCGGTCGATAACGGCAAAATCGGAGTACTGAAATCCGCCGTTGCTGTAGAACGTATGCAGCGCCGTAGGGTCAACCGGCGTTGTGTTCTCGCTGTAGCTTCCGTCGCCGTTGGATACCACCGAGTTGGGCACCAAAAACGGGTTGCGGTCGTTGTATGCGGTTTCGGGGCCGCTCCCTACCCAGTGCATGTAGTCTTTGGTGTAGGAATAAATGTGTCCGCCGTAGCGAAAATCGAAAACGCCGGACAGCGAAAAATTTTTGTAGGTAAAGGTGTTGGTCAGCCCCATCCTGAATTTTTCGTTGATATCCTTATCCAGCAACACCTCGTCGGGCGTGGGTACCGGATTTCCTGCGCCATCCACCACCGTGCTCTCTACGCCGTTGAAGATAACCGTTTGCGCTTTTTGGCTTTTGAACTGCCCCAGCGCTTTTCCTTCCACCGCGTAAATACCGATGTTGGCATACCCGCCGAGGAATATCTCACCTACGTCGAGGCGCTCTACCTTGTTGTAGTTTTTGGTGAAGTTGTAGGCAATATCCCAGGTGAAGCCGTTAACCTTGAGCGGCGTCAGCGATAGCGTCAGCTCAACGCCGCTGTTGCGCACGTCTCCCAGGTTGGCAATCTGCGTTGTATAGCCCGTCGACGGGTCGTAGGGCAGCTGGTCTATCAAGTTTTTTGTAAGCTTGTTGTAGTACGATACGTCAAAGCCTACCCTCCGGTTGAGGAAGTACAGCTCTGCCCCCACCTCAAACTCATCCGTCAGCTCCGGCTTCAAGTCGGAGTTGTTCATCGTGTTCGAGAGCGTCCACCCGTTCACGCCTGCCAGGGGGAACGACAGGTTGTCAATGTCCGGGTAGCCGGGGTTGGTCAGCGAGGCTGCCACAAACCGCTCATGTACGCCGTACATCGGCGCGTCCTTACCCGTCCGTCCGTATGCAAGGCGCAGCTTGGCGAAGTCGAGCAGGCCTGTGCTGATGTTTTGCTGCTGCAAAAAGTCGGTGGCAATAAAGCTCAGCATGGACGCGGGGTAAAAGTAGGAGTTGTTGCTTTTGGGCAGGGTAGATGACCAGTCGTTACGCGCCGTGAGGGTCAGGTAAACGTAGTCCTTGTACCCAAAATCGGCGTTGACGTAAGCCCCCAGCACGCGGTAGAGATCGGAAGTCTGGTTGGATTCTGCCGGCGTGAGGGAGTTGGTAAGGTGGTAAAAGCCGGGTACGTCAATGGAGGTTATCACTCCCTCCAGGGCGCTGTACGATTGCTCATTCGCATTCCATCCGGCAATAGCGTTGAGCGAAAAGTCGCCCCAGCGCTCTGCAAAGTTGGCCATCAGCTCGTGGTTGGTCTGGATGCGCTGCCTTCGGGTTTGGGAGTACGACCCGGGAGTATCCGCGTTGGAGCTGTTGGGAGAGCCGGGAGTATATACCAAAGCGTCAACGTGCATATCCTCAGTGGCCGCTTCAAAGTCGCCGCCAAACCGGTAGGTCAGCTTCAGATTTTTCAGCAAATCGTAATCCAGCTGCATCTTCCCGAAAAGTTTGTACTTGTTCTGCACGGCTTCTTTCATGGCCAGGGCGTAGTAGGGGTTGATGCCGTAGGGGGTGAAGTAGTTGTCCACGTTGTTGAACTTGTTGCTGTAATCTTTCAAATCCACAATAGATATATCGGTAGCAATCTCGTTCAGCGAGCGGTAGATGGAGTTGTCCTGTCCGGTTGGGGCCACCTCGTTTTTTTCGATGCTGAAGTTGGCCGCTGTAGAGATGGTGAGCTTCTTTGCCTTGTGCGAGGCGTTGACGCCCAGCGTGTAGCGGTCGTAAGAGTCGTCGTCGGTGGGGATAGGCCCGTCGGTATGGTTTTGCGATACCGAAACGTGGTACTGCGTTTGCTCGGTTCCGCCGGTGAGCGAAAGGGCGTTGCTGTAGCCCAATCCCAAGTCGTAAAAATCGCGGACGCGGTCTTTTAGATATACGTACGGCTTGAGCTGCTGGCTGTTGTCCACCACGTTGCCCCACACCCTGTCTTTGCCGTCGAAGCGCGTTCCCCAGTTTCCGTTTTCGTCTAATGCGCGGTCGCCGCTCCAGCCCTGCCCAAACAGGGTCTGCTCCGTCGGGAGTCGGCCTATCTGCTGAACGGTTACGCCGCCGTCGTAATTCACCAAGACTTTTCCGTCGGTGTTTCTGCCCGACTTGGTAGTAATCATGATAACTCCGGCCGCCGCGCGCGAGCCGTACAGCGCAGAAGCCGCCGAGCCTTTCAGCACCGTGATGTTTTCGATATCATTTGGGTTGAGCGCGTTGATGCCGGAGCCAAAATCCGCCTGGCTGTTCAGGGTATTGGCAACATCGCCGAGGCGTCCCGCCTGATTCTGAGTATTTGTGAGGGGAACGCCATCTACAATATACAGAGGCTGGCTGCTTCGGTTCAGGACGTTGAACCCGCGTATGCTCACGTTCTGCGTACCTCCCGGCGTTTGCGAGGAGGATATGTCCAAGCCGGCTACCTTGCCCTGCAGCGCCGTCATGGGGTTTACCGCTTTGGCGTTGGCAACGTCGCTTCCGTTGAAGGATGACGTTGCGTACCCCAAGGTTTTCTTGCTGCGCGTAATCCCCAGGGCTGTTACGATAACCTCGTCAACATCGTACGCCCTTACGCCGAGCGTTACGTTGATTTCGCCTCCCGAAGCGGGTACTTCTCTTTCTACGCGGGCGTAGTCAATGGAGGAGAACACCAGCCGGGTTGCGCCGTCGGGCACGTTGATGGCGTAGCGCCCCGCAGCGTCGGTTACTACGCCGATGTTGGCGCCCACAACCGCCACGCTAACGCCGGGTACTCCTTCGCCGTTTTCGCCGGAAACAACGCCGGAAACGAGCGCACCCTGCGCCGGAAGCGCTATCAGGAGCAAGAACAGCTGCAATAAGCATTTTAGTTTTTTTTTCATACACTTAAAAGGTTAATGGTGAATAAAGAATGAAGAGCTGAAAATAAGCTCCCGCGCGTACGGCAAACAGCTGCCTGCGCGGAGCTTAGGGGAACACGGAGCGTACAAAGCTTGCGGTTTTGGGAGCGGCAAGCCGCACTGCCTTGCACGGGTTGTATGGGTATAAAAAAGCGCCTGCCACGCTCAATGCGACAAGCGTTTTTTTTGTGGCAAAAAGGTTGTAAGTTAAGGGAAAAAAGATTATATTTCGCGCACGCACGTAATGCGTAACTCGCTGAGCACTGTGTGTGTGTGTGTGTGTGTGTGTGTGTGTGTGTGTGTGTGTGTGTCCTCAGTGTGCGCACACAGAGAGATTCCGTCCGTCAAGGCATCGTACGCTTGGCGAAGAACGTTTTTCTGTATGTCGTAGCTGCACTTCATTTTTTTGTTGTTTACAGCAGAGTAAAACTTGGATGATTTAAAGGAAATGGAAACCGCACAAAATACAGAGGTTTTATTTTTGCTCCATTTGCGCCTGCAAATATATAACATATTATAGAAATAAGTACTCTATTTTCTGTTAAATATAAGCGATGCCATTAATTAGTTTGAGATTTGCAGCAAATATAAAATTTTGCTTCGCTATTGAAAGGGAATATGCCGTAATTCGAGAAAATTTGTAGCTGAAAATGAAAAGCCGCTCGGACCGCGCTATTTTGCTCGGAAGGGTATATTTCAAATTGTCGCGATTGTGCTACTTCGCGCCGTCATTCCGAACGCAGTAACGATTTCAAAAACCTCATTCTTTTTTGCCCTTATTTTTTGACGATTTACTCATTTTTTTGCCCTTACTTTTTGACGATTTACCCGCTTTTTTGCCCTTATATTTTTATATTTCCCAAAAAATATATTACCTTTGTACCTGATTTTTAGTAAATAAAAAATTTACGGCAGCAATGAACAAAAAAAACTATTTTTTTCGGAAGAATGATGCCGATTTGTTGGCGTGGAGCAAAGCGGAAGACCACAAGGTTTTGCTGCTTCGCGGAGCGCGTCAGGTGGGCAAGTCGTCGGCGGTGAGGCAGCTGGCGAAAAGTTTTGAGTACTTTCTCGAAATTGACTTTGAGGCAGACAAGGAGACCCGCACCTTTTTTGAAGGCGGCTCGCTCGCGCCGCAACCTATTGTTGAGCAGCTCTCAATCAAGTATGGCGTTCCGATTATCGCCGGTAAAACGCTTTTGTTTTTCGACGAAATTCAGGCATGCGTTCCCGCTATTTCTTCGCTACGCTATTT
>JAISAC010000201.1 GCA_031266935.1 Prevotellaceae bacterium | reverse complement strand
GGTACGCTATGGGTACGCTATGGGTACGCTATGGGTACGCTATGGGTACGCTATGGGTACGCTATGGGTACGCTATGGGTACGCTATGGGTACGCTATGGGTACGCTATGGGTACGCTTGCGGGGTGCATTTCAATTTGTCGCATCACGCCGTAGGTGTAAATGGGGCTGTTTGAAAAGGTGGTCGCCTGCTCCCAACGCCGGAGGCGTTCCCCGTAAATAACCCCCAGCTTTAGCTGGGGGTGAGGCCTGTGTCTCTGACTATCAACCCCGTAGGGGTTTCCCCATGTGCCGTGTGTGTGTGTGTTTCCTCCCAGCTTCACGGGCAACCCTTACAGGGTTGTCCACAGCACCCTCATCTTCGCACCCCCCCCCAGATAAAGCTGGGGGTTATTTACGGGGAACGCCTCCGGCGTTAAGAGCAAACACCTTTTCACACAGCCTCTAAATGGGGAGGGAGAGATTGGCTTCGCCGCGCTCGTCATCCCGAGCGCAGCGAGGAACCGGAGCGAAGCGGAGCTCGGCGAAGCCAATCTCCCTTTTCACACAGCCTCCCGTGGTGGAAAGATGTAGAAAGCTCTGAAAGAGCGACATCAATAGCATAGGGCAACGCCCTATGAACAGGAAGCCCGCCACATTCATTAAGCCCCAACAGATTGGGTGTCAAGAATTAGGGTATAATTTTTTAAATTTACGTTCATTATTTGTTGTTCGTCATATCTCTTATGGAGGACAATGTTGGCAGAAAATTGCATGCTGGTTGACGTCGGTAAATCCCGTAGAGCCTGCCCCGAGCGTAGCCGAGGGGTGGGGCGTAATCAAATGGAGCTAAACAGATTACGCCCCGTTGGGGCTTAACGGACGAGGGGGATGCGTTTCCAACACAGGCGTTGCCCTGTGCTATTGATGTCGCTCTTTCAGAGCTGTTTACAGCCCGGTGTCAGCCCAATTCAAAATTCAAAATTTATTCCTAATTTCTCCTCTGCCCTACCGCTATCTTAACCACCTTTCGGCCTGATTTGCCTTCGAGAACAAGGTGGTAAATTCCGGGTATTTCGGGCATGGTGAGGCCGGAGCGAAGGGCGGAAGCGTCGCCGGTGAGGACAGGACGACCCTGAGCGTCGAGGAGGTAGAGCCGCGTGTACAGCTCGTCGCCGTCGCCGATAAGCGCTGCCTGCTTGAGCCGGATAACGCCGCCCGCGGCTACGGGGTTGGGGTAAACCGACAGGCCACCGGAATTTTTAAGGCTGTCGCCGGCTTCGCTACCGCTGCCGCCGTGCGCGGCTGGGCTGGCGTCGGGGCAGGTTTCGAGGCGCTCCCCGCTGGCCGTGCGCAGCACAACGTACATCGAATCGCGATAGGTGAACTTGTCGCGCACGCTTGAGCCGGCGGTGTAGTAAAGCTGCGCAGGCTCGCCTGTAAGCCATTCGCCGCTATCCCGCTTGTACCGCCACTCGCAGGTGGAGAACGTCAGCCCGTGACCGTTGGTGGCCGGGTTGTTGTTCACCACGCGGAGGGAGCCTACGTGCTCGTTGACAACGTCGAACAGCGAAAACGGCTTCTCAACGATTACCGTGTAGCGCTTGGTTTGGCCTCCGGACAGCAGCTTGGTGATAAACATCCGGCGGACGGACGGAATGAGGTCCGTCGGCTCCATGAGCATCTCCACGCTGGACGCAGCAAGAGTATACTTCGCTTTTAGCTGCTCAAGGGATATTGCGCTGCTGCAGGGCAGCCGGTAGCGGATGGTGTCGCCTACGGTATCGCAACGCCAGCGCATCAGCACGCTATCTGCGCCGTTGACGAGCGAAATGGTCTGGATTAAGCTGTTCTGAGTGCCGCCGTTGAGCTCGCTGCCGATGATTTTTCCGCCGGATATCACCGCGTCGGCAGGCGGAGCGTAGCTGCCTGCAGAGTAGCCCGATAGGCTGTAGGCAACCGTTATTGCCTTCCCGCTACCGGCTGAGCGGTCATCGTACTTAGCGGCGGCGGATAGCTTTACATCATCGCCGGGAAGCACGCCGTTGAGGGCGCCAGGTGAGGTGACGCGGGCGCTGTCGCTACCGTCGTAAGCCTTTTCCTTCGCTACCTGCGTACCCGAAACCGTCAGCGGCCTGGCCGTGATGGCCCCGTCACGGTACGTAACGCTTGCCGGCGCGACGTAGCCCCCGGCGTGGGCGCCGACGAGGCTGTACGCAACCGCAACAACCTTGCCGCTGCCCACAAATTTGCTATCGTACTCCGCGGCGGCGAGCAGCGTTACCTCCTCGCCTGCGGACATTCCGCTCAGGACGCCCGCAGAGGTTACGAGGGCGCGGCTGCTACCGTCGTAAACCTTTTCTTGCTGTACCGCCGTGCCCGAAACCGTCAGCTGGGTACCCCCAATCTTTCCGTCGCTAAGCGTGACGCCCGCCGGCGGGATGTAGCTGCCCGCGTCGGCGCCGATGAGCGTGTAGGACACCGCTATCGTCTTGCTAACGCCTGCCGGGCTGCTATCGTACTTTGCGGTGACGGATAGCTTAACATCGTCTCCGATGAGCACCCCATCGAGGACACCGGGCAGCACCACGTGGGCGCTGTCGCTACCGTCGTAAAGCTTTTCTTTCGCTACCAGCGTACCCAAAACCGTCAGCGGCCTGGCCGCGATGACCCCGTCGCCGTACGTAACGCTTGCCGGCGCGGCGTAGCTGTCCTTGTCCGCTCCGACGAGGCGGTAGGTTACCGCAATCTGCTTACCGCTACCCGTCGACGGGCTATCGTACTGCGCGGCGGCAAGCAGCGATACATCTATATTGGGATTCATCCCCCTCAGGGTACCTGCCGAAATTACGCGGGCGCTGTTGCTACCGTCGTAAAGCTTTTCCCTGACCACCTGCGTACCCGAAACCGTCAGCTGGGAGTAGGCTATTTTTCCGCCGCTAAGCGTAAAGCCCGCCGGAACGATGTAGCTGCCGGCGTCGGCGCCGCTGAGGCGGTAGGTTACCGCTATCGGCTTGTCAACGCCTACCGAGCTGTTATCGTACCGCGCATCAACGGATAACTTTACATCATCGCCGCCGACCACCCCGTCGAGGACACCGGCCAGCACCACGTGGGCGCTGTCGATATCGTCGTAAGCCTTTTCCTTCGCTACCAGCGTACCCGAAACCGTCAGCGGCCTGGCCTTGATTTTCATGACGTTTACAAACGAAATGACGCCCGGCGCGACGTAGTTGCCTACATGGGTACCGCTGATGCTGAAGATGACTATTACCGTCTTGTACTCGCCTGCCAATTTGTTATCGTACTGCGCAACAGCGGATAGCGTTACTTCCTCGTTGCTCGCCACCCCGACGAGGGTGCCCGCCGAAATGACGTGGGCGCTGTCGCTGCCATCGTAAACCTTTTCGAGCGTAAGGAGAACCGACGTGTCCGAAACTCCCAGCCGCTTCACCATGATTTCGCCGTTGCGGTCTGCGCCGTTGGCCGGCGCTAAGTACTTGCCGGCATCCGCGCCGCCGAGGCGGTACCTAACCGTGATGGGCTTGTTGTAGCCTATTGAGCTGTTGTTGTACTGCGCCGTGGCGTACAGCGTTACGTCTTCGTCGGCAGCCATTCCGCTCAGGGTACCAACCGAGGTTACGTGAACGCTGTCGCTGCCGTCGTAATCCTTTATGCTCTCCACCGCCGTGCCTGAAACCGTCAGGCGGGAGATGCCAATTTTTCCGTCGCCAAGCGTGGTGTCCTGCGGCGCAGCGTAGCTGTCCCTGTCCGCTCCGCCGAGGCGGTAGGATACCGTTATCGCCTTGCCGCCACCCACCGAGTCGCTGCTGTACTTCGCCGTGGCCAAAAGCGTTACGTCTTCGCCGCCAATCACGCCCACAGGGCTACCGGTCGACGTTACGTGGGCGCTGTCGCTGTCGTCGTGAATCTTTTCTTGCTGCACCGCCGTGCCCAAAGCCGTCAGCTGCTTCACCACGATGCGGGCATCGCTGTACGTGGCGCGCTCCGGCGCTATGTACCGGCCGGCATGCTCGCCAGCGAGCCGGTAGGTCACCGTGATCGTTTTGCCTTCGCCTACCGAGCGGCTATTGTACCTCGCCGTGGCCAAAAGTACTACATCATCTTCGGGAGCCACCCCGCTGAGGGTCCCAACCGAGGTTACGCGGGCGCTGTCGCTGCCGTCGTAACTCTTTATGCTCTCTACCGCCGTGCCCGAAACCGTCAGGCGGGCGATGGCGATTTTTCCGTCGCCAAGCGTGGTGTCATTCGGCGCAGCGTAGTTGCCGGCGGAGAGGCCGCCAAGGCGGTAGGATACCGCTATCGACTTGCCCTCGCCTACTGCGCTGCTATCGTACCTCGCCGTGGCGAATAGCGTTACGTCATCGCCACCGACCACGCCGTTGAGGGCACCAACGGCGATTACGTGGACGCTGTCGCTACCGTCGTGAACCTTTACTTGCTGCACCTCCGTGCCGGAAACCGTCAGCCGAAGCCGCGCGACTTCGAACATTACGCTCGGGGTGAAGCTTACATCGTAGCTGCTGCCCGCCGAAAGGCTGCCCTGCGTAATGGAGTACACCCCTGCCGTGTCGCCGGCAGCGCGGCGCAGCGCGCCGGTGATGATGCCGGCGGAATCGGCCTCATCGCCGTACTGCCAGCCGCTCACCGCAAACGCAAAATCCGGATCCGATTCGCCGTAAACCTTGCGCTGGCCCCCGATGGGCGTAACCGTCAGCAGCGCGGGCGCAATGGCGATGCTGTCTTCTACGTAACTAACTAAGTAGTTGGGGTTGGTAAGCGGCGTATTTTGAATAATGGCGTACCGGCCTGCGGCCGCGCCGTTGTGCCTGAGGCTGCCCGCAAGCGTGTCGCCCCCAACGAGGCTACCCGACGTGAGGTGCCACGTCAGCTGGGGGTTGACCTCGCCGTAGGTCTTGGCTTGGGGGGCGGCGGCTACGGTTATCGGCCTTCGCTCTACCTCCACGCCGTGGAGCGTGAAGGTGGTATCGGGGAAGGTGTACCGCGCCGGGGGCAGGTGCGCGGGGAGGATCCTCACCATTACCACCGCTGTTTTGCCCGTTCCGGCCTCAACAGATGATTTGTCAGGCGATGGCGACACAATTTTGCCCACCGCCGTATACTCCACGCCGAGGGTGAGGTGGCCCGCTACCGCTTCGTCGCTGCATCCAAGCGTGACGCTATCTACTGCTGCGGTATCGGTTCCGTCGTAAATCTTCCGGGCAAGCGCGGCGCCGGCAATGCGCAGCTCAACGGCCTGATGCTCGTATGCGCCCATGTCTACTTGCCCGGCCCCTGCGCGGGGGTTGCCGGCCAAATCTTTACTGGCGCCGTTCAGGCTGTTGCTGCCGGCGTCGACGGCGGGGCTGAGGAGCCGCAGGCGGTAGTCGCCGCCGCCGGAGGGGGCGAGCTCTTTGGCCGTATCGGGGGCTACAAACAGCGGGTCGCCGGTAATGACGCCCGCGCCGCTTACGCCGCCGCCATGCACAAGGCTGTAGCGGACGTTGTAGTAGCGGCTGCTGCCGTAGATATTGTTGTTGTTGCTGCCGCCGGGGGCATTGTTACCCCCAACAATGGAGTTGAGGAGGGTTACCGCGCCGCCGCCTCTGTACACCCCGCCGCCGTCAATCCCGGCGTAGTTGCCGGCAACGGTAGCGTTGGTAAAGGCAGGGTATCCGCCGCCAACGTACACCCCGCCACCAAAAGTACCGGTGCTGTTGCCGCCGATGAGCGCGTTGGTAAAGGCGGCGTTACCGGCGGCGAGGTACACTCCGCCGCCGCGAATGGCGGAAGCATTTCCGTTGACGGCGACGTTGGCGTAGGTCGATGTGGCGGTGGTGGCGTAAATGCCGCCGCCGTAATTTCTATCTATGCGCTGGCCGTTAACCGTTATGCCATCGCTGCCGTCGGCGTATCCTCCCGTTACCACAAATCCGTCCAAGCAGGCGGTATCTGCGCCGCTCGCCATGCGACCGGCGGACATCACCACGTGGTAGGCGTTGTCGGCTTTATTGGCCGAGAGGCTGTTGGGGGTATCGTCGCCGTTGAGATCGCCGCTGAGCACGGTGGGGTGCCGCCGCCAGTCGCGGCGGCTCATGTCCCCACCACCGGCGGGGAATCCGCCATAGAGCTTCACGCCGGGCAGCATCGCAAAGGTTGCGTCGCGCCTGTCGCCGATAGAAGCGGAGGCGGGGGCGTACGCCGGCGTGTACCTACCCTCGGAGACCCATATTTCCTTGATGTTGCCCCCCTTGCCGCAGCGGGACGGCTGCTGCGCAACGTACAGCGGGTAGGCAAGGTCGGGGTAAGCGTTATCCCACGACGAGCCGTCCTTGCGGCCCCGGCCGCCAACGCTTACGTAAACAACACCCTCGGCGCTGCCAAGGGAATCCCAGTACGCCGATTCGTACGCGCCCATGTCCACCGCGCAGCCGCGCGCGCGCGGGTTGCCGTCCAAGTCTGTAGCGGAGCTGTCCAAGGCGTTGCTGCCGGCATCAACGGCGGGGCTGAGGAGCTGCAGGCGGTAGTCGCCGCCCGCGGCAGGGGCGCCTTCTTGGGCCATACCGGGGGCTACAAACAGCGGGTCGCCGGTAATAACGCTCGCGCCGGCTGCGCCGCTGCCCTGCAGAAGGCTGTAACGAGCGGTGTAGTAGCCGCTGCCGGAGATATTTTTGGCGCTGCCGGAGGTATTGTTGTTTCCAACAATGGAGTTGTTGAGGGTTACCGTGCCGTCCCTTCTGTATATGCCGCCGCCATCGCCCTTAGCGTAGTTGCCGGCAATGGTAGCGCCGGTAAAGGCAGAGGAACCGCTGGCAACGTAAAACCCGCCGCCGTTGCTGCCGGAAGTATTTCCGCTGACGAGCGCGTTGGTAAAGGTAGTGTTGTCGTAGTTAGCAACATACAACCCGCCGCCGTTGCCGCCAGCAGTATTTCCGCTGACGGTAACGCCGGTAAAGGCATGGTGGCCAGCGCTGGTGCTGTCGACGTACACCCCGCCGCCGTCGCCGTAGGAAGTATTTCCGTTGAAGAGCACGTTGGTAAAGGAAGGGTTGCCGTAGTAGCCGAAAAACATTCCACCGCCGCGGCTGGCAGTATTTCCGCTGATGCGCACGTTGGTAAAGGAAGGAGAGGCGTAGTAGATGTACACCCCGCCGCCGACGCCGACGGCAGTATTTCCGCTGATGCTCACGTTGGTAAAGGAAGGAGAGGTGTAGTAGATGTACATCCCGCCGCCGACACCGGCGGCAGTATTTCCGCTGATGTGCACGTTGGTAAAGGCAGGGGAGCCGTAGTAGACGTACAACCCTCCGCCGTTGCTGATGGCAGTATTTCCGCTGATGCGCACGTTGGTAAAGGTAGGGGAGCCGAAGCCGACGTACAACCCGCCGCCGTAGTAGAGGTAGTCGGAAGTATTTCTGTAGACAGCGATGTTAGCGTAGGTTGACGTGTCGGTATCGGAGCAAATGCCGCCGCCGCCGCCGTAGTAGCGGTAGCCGCTGCTGTTGCTGTTTTTGCTGCTGCAGTAGCTGCCGACAACGCTGTCGTTGGCAAACCGCATTGAGGTACCGACGCTGTATATGCCGCCGCCAAAGCTTCTATACACTTGCTGTCCGTTAACAGCAATGGTATGGCTGCCGTTGGCATACCCTCCCGTTACCACAAACCCGTCTAAGCAGGCGGTATCTGCTCCGCTCACCATGCGGCCGGCGGCCACCACCACGTGATAGGCGTTGTCGGTTTTATTCGGGGTGTTTTCCGAGGGTCTGCCGGGAATATCGTCGCCGCCGAGGTCTCCGCTGAGCACGGTGGGGTGCCGCCGCCAGTCGCGGCGGCTCATGTCCCCGCCGCCGCCGGCGGGGAAGCCGCCGTAGAGCTTCACGCCGGGCTGCATCGCAAAGGTCACGTCACGCTTGTCGGCGCCGGAGTCGGGGGCGTACGCGGGCCGATACGTACCCTCGGAGACCCATATTTCTTTGATGTTGTCGCCGCAGCCCGCCTGCGATTGCGCAGCGTACAGCGGGTAGGCAAGGTCGGGGTAGGCGTTCTCCCACGACGAGCCGTCCTTGCGGCCCCTGCCGCCGGCGCTTACGTAAACAACTCCGTCGGCGTTGCTAAGGGAGTTGCGGTACGGCGATTCGTACGCGCCCATGTCCACGGCGCAGCCCTGCGCGCGGGGATTGCCGCCTAAGTCTGTGACGGCGCTGTTCAGGTCACTGCGGCCGGCGTCAACGGCGGGGCTGCCGCGCTGCAGGCGGTAATCGCCGCCGGCGGAAGGGACGGTGGCTTTGGCCGTATCGGGGGAGACAAACAGCGGGGCTACGCCGGTAATGACGCCCACGCCGGTTACGCTGCTGCCATGCAGAAGGCTATAGCGGGCGATGTAGCCGCCGCTGCCGGCGATATTGTTATCGCTGCCGGGGGTATTGCTGTCCGCATCAATGTATTTGCCGGAGGCATTGTTGCCCCCAACAATGGAGTTGCTGAGGTTTATGGTTCCTCCGGTAGAGCTGTATACGCCGCCGCCGCTGGCCCTGGCGTAGTTGCCGGCAATGGTAGCGCCGATAAAGACAGGGGTGCCGTCGGCAACGCACACCCCGCCGCCATGGCCGCTGGAAATATTTCCGCTGATGAGCGTGTTGGTAAAGACAGGGGTGCTGTTGCCAACGTACACCCCGCCGCCGTGGGTGCCGGCAGTATTTCCGCTGATGCGCACGTTGGTAAAGGTTGGGGAGCCGCTGCTGACGCAAACCCCGCCGCCGAGGAGGCCGGAAGTATTTCCGCTGACGAGCATGTTGGTAAAGGCTGGGGTGCCGTTGCCAACGTGCACCCCGCCGCTGTAGGTGCCGGAAATATTTCCGCTGACGAGCATGTTGGTAAAGGCTGGGGCGCCGTTGAGAACGTAGACCCCGCCGCCGTGGCCGCCGGAAGTATTTCTGCTGATGCGCACGTTGGCAAAGGCTGGGGAGCCGCTGCTGACGTACACCCCGCCGCCGTAGCCGCCGGAAGTATTTCCGCTGACGGCAACGTTAGCGTAGGTTGACATGTCGGTGATGGCGTAAATGCCGCCGCCGTAGCCGGAGATGATGCTGCTACCGCTGCCGCTGTAGCAGCCGACAACGCTGTCGTTGGCAAACCGCATTGCGGTACCGGTGCTGTATATGCCGCCGCCGTAGCTTCCGTTCACGCTCTGACCGTTAACCGAAATGGTGCTGCTGCCGTCGGCGTACCCGCCCGTTACTATAAACCCGTCTAAGCAGGCGGTATCTGTTCCGCTCACCATGCTGCCGGCGGCCACCACCACGTGGTAGGCGTTGTCGGTTTTAGCCGCCGTGCCAATCTCGCCGCTGAGCACGGTGAGGTGCTGCCGCCAGCCGCGCGAAGCCATGCTGGTGCCGTTGGCGGCGCTGGCGGGAAAGCCGCCGTAGAGCTTCACGCCGGCCTTCATCACAAAGGCGTTATCGCGGCTGTCGGGTTTAATGCTGCCGGTATTGTCTGCCGGCCGGTTGGGCTTGTAGGCGCCTGCCGCTACCCAAACCTCGTCGCCCGCGCCGGAGGCGTTAACCATTGCCTGCAGGTCGCCGGAGGCGCTCTCCCATGAGCCGCCGCTGCCGCTGCCGTCGGCCTTCACGTAGCGAACGGTGGCGGCGGCGCTTAGAGTGTCGGCCAGCACCGCCAAAAAAAGTAAAATTGCAAAAAACTGTTTCATCATATATAGTTGTCTATGTTTTTATTGATATAATTTTAATGCTGTGCGCGAACTATTTTTATGCTTTCCACGCAAGGGGGAACCATATCAATAGAATATAACGTGTATAGCTTATCTTTTATTGGCTGCACCGAGCTCCGATTTTGCTCCGGCTCCTTATATCTTAGATTTACAGTGTGAAAAATAGGATTTTCAGGCTAAATTTTTTTTTGAGGTGCTACGAAAATTGCTTGCACCTCGCTAGAATTCGGATAGAATGTGTGGCTGCTGGAAACCTCATTTTTCACCTAATTTTTAACAAAACATCCTCTGTAACACATAGTTACATAACATATCCAAACCTCACCACCTCATTTTTTCGTGGCTATTTCATCGTTTTAATGAGTAAATGAGTTCCCCATTAAGCTGCGTTAAATGCAATATAAATAACTGATAAATAATCGTTTGCGATTTAATTATATGATAAGGTTTCAAAACGCCGCCTGTACGCAACATTCTGAAATGCCCTCGCAGGAAGCGCACCCGTTTTGGCAGGTGGGGAATTATTTTTACCTTTGCCGTCCAATAAAGCAATCCGGACGCAAGAGCAGAAAGAAGATCAATGGTAAACTTTCAAAAACACACGCTGGACAACGGCCTTACCGTCATTGCGCATGGCGACGACAGCACGCCGATGGTTACCGTCAACATGCTGTACAAGGTGGGGTCGCGCAACGAGCACCCCCGCCGCACGGGGTTTGCGCACCTGTTTGAGCACCTCATGTTTGGCGGCTCGGCCAACGCGCCGCAGTACGACAGGCACGTGCAGCTGGCCGGCGGCGAGTGCAACGCCTTTACTACCGCCGACTTCACCAGCTACTACGTAACGCTGCCCGCGCAGAACATCGAAACGGCGCTGTGGTTAGAGAGCGACAGGCTGCTCAATCCGCTGCTCAACGAGGAAACGCTGAGGGTGCAGCAGCAGGTGGTGGTAGAGGAATTTAACCAGCGCTACCTCAACCAGCCCTACGGCGACGTCAGCCTGCTGCTGCGCCCGCTGGCCTACAAAGTGCACCCCTACCGGTGGCATACCATCGGCAAAACTATAGACCACATTGCTACCGCAACGCTAAGCGACGTCAGGGCATTTTTCGCAAAGTTCTACGCGCCCAACAACGCGGTGCTGGCCATTGGCGGCAACATCTCACCCGACCGCGCGCTGGCGCTGGCGCAGAAGTGGTTTGCCGACATCCCGCGCGGCGCGGCGCCGGAGGGTAGCATTGCCCCCGAGCCGCCGCAAGCAGCGCCGCGCTCGCTGAGCGTAGCGCGCAGCGTTCCGGCAGCAGCCATCTTCAAAGCCTGCCACATGCCGCACCGCCTCCACCCCGACTACCACGCCTGCGACCTGATTACCGACATCCTTGCCGGCGGAAAATCGTCGCGCCTGTACCGCAGGATGGTGCAGCAGGAGCAGCTGTTCGGCAGCATTAGCGCCCACATCAGCGGCGACATGGACGCAGGGCTGCTCACCGTTTCGGGCTACCTGCTACCGCAAACCGACATGCAGCGCGCCGAAGCCGCCATAGACAGCGAGCTACAGCGGCTGTGCACCGAGGATATTCCGGAGTATGAGCTGGAGAAAGTGAAAAACAAAATGGAGAGCCTGCACGTGTTTGCCGAAGCTACCGCCATGCAGAAAGCCATAGCCCTTGCCTGCGCCGAAATGATAGGCGACGCCAACCTTGTAAACACCGACATCGAAAGCTACCGCCGCATAGCCACCGCCGATATTCGCCGCGTGGCGGGCAGCATCTTCAGAAAGGAAAACACCTCAACGCTGTACTACTACAGCAGCAGCCACAGCGACGGCAGCGACGCCTGAAAGCCGATGGGCAGCCGCCGCTACTTTTCCTGCTTGTGCCGGCTAAACAGGTTGATGAGGTGCGTTTCTGCGCTGGGAAAAATGCCGCGCTTGGCAGCGCGAACATCTTCGATAACGTAGAACACGTTGGGGTCAAACTCGGCAATAATCTGCTCTACGCGGCTGATGGATTTTCGCGCTATCACCGAGTAGATAAGGTTTACCTGCCCAACCTTTCCCTTCCCGTTGATGAGCGTTGCGCCGTATCCCTTTTCGTTGAGGTGGGTAACCAAATCCTCGCCGTTTTTGGGGGTAATGACGCGCACAAAGTAAATGCCTATGGCGATTCGCTCCTCTATCATCATGCCAACAAAGTTGCCCATTGCAAACCCGGCGGCGTAGGCCACGTAGCAGTATATGTTGTTGGCATGTTGCATAATCTGGCTAATCACCACAATCCACACAAACACCTCGAAAAAGCCGAGCAGCGGCGCCACCTTTTTGTACCCCTTGGAAACAAAAATAATGCGCAGCGTTCCCAGCGTTACGTCCAAAATACGGGAGCAGAATATGATGATGGGTAGCGCCACGTATATAAACGCAGCAGATTCTGTAAAAGGTGTCATCAGCTTTTGCAAAAAAAACAACAAAGCAACCCCCCGCCATACTTTTTCCATGCTCGCGTGGGGGCTGCTTTGTTTTAGGGTTTCTAATAAGGTAATTTTTTTCTTTCTATTTTTCCTTTTTTCTCTTTTTCCTTTCTTCCTACCTTTTCACTATCTGCTCTGTGTAGGTTTTATTGCCGAAAGCAAAGCGTATAAAGTAGGTGCCCGCTACATCGGGGGTATAGGAGTAGGCGTACTCGCCTGCTGCCTGCACCTCGTTATTCACCATTTTGCGTACGCATACGCCGGTGGTAGCGTATACCGCAACGCTTACCTTAGCGTCGGAGGGGAGGCTGTAGGTAATGTTGGCCGCATCCGCCACAGGATTAGGATAAACGCTGTGCTCAACTTCGGGAGCAGCAGCATCGGCCTGCGGCTCGTTGTCGGCTACGGCGCTGCCTGCTGCCACCGGAGGCGCCGACAAGGCGGCCACGCTCACGTATGACGATTTGCTCACGCTTGCCGCTCCTTCGGCGCTGCCGCTGCTGAGCAGAATAGCTACAAAAACAGGATAGCGAAAATCTTGCGAGTACCACAGATACTTTTCTTCGGTAAAGTCGTAGGCGTTGCTCGCGAGGCGCTTTTGCACCTCTGTGGTTTTTACGCGCAGCACGTTGCTTAGCGTAACGCCGCCCGGCAGCTTTAGCGTACCGTAGCCATCCACCTCCGACGAGTAGGAGCCTTCAACAGGGATTTTATTGCCGCCCTGGGTGATATGCCCTAAAAATTCGCCGCTATGCTGGTCAAGAAACCCAAAAGGATACCTCGTTTTGAGCACAGGCTTTTCGTAAACCACGCTATAGCCGCTTACGGCGTAGCCGTAGTAGTCGTTTCCGTAAGGGGTAACATCAAACTGAAAAAGGGCGTTACCATCGTTACGCACAGCAATATTCCCGGTGCTGCTACTCTCAAGCGCTTCTGAGTGCACGTTGCCGGTTACTTCACATGCGCTAAAGTCCCACGTTACGTTAGCGCCGCTTGCGCCCGGCTCAACGGTGGTTACTCTGCGCGTTTGGTGCACGTCGCCTGCTCGCAGGCCATGCCTGGCATAGGTAATAGCGGATTGCGCCATGCCGGATGCGGCCGTCGCCAACCCTAATGAAATCAATACAATTTTTTTCATAAAATAATTTTTTTTATTTTTCTACTTTTTATTTTTCTACAAATGTACAACTTTGCCGCAAAAAAAGCAACCCACTCCACGCCATTTTTTTGGCTAAATCTTTTTTTTGGATGGTGTCCATGTTTTATTGATATAATTTTTATGCTGTTGCGCGAGCTATTTTTATGCTTTCCCTGGTAGGGGAACCATATCAATAGAATATGGACACCACCTGACACCAATAGGATATGGACACTACCTATATAAGCGCAATACTGTTTATCCGGATTAGAGAAAAGATTCCGTATAGAGAATCGGAGTTTTCGAGGTCATTATAGAATAATAAGATTAAATCATATAATGCTGATAATTAGTTGAAAATTCATTTTGAATATACATAAAGAGTTTATATATTTGTATTTTATATTGATACAGATGAAAGCAAATGCAAGATAACGAGATGCAATATGCCAAATATCTGTCAGAAAAATTGGACGTAACATTAAATGTTGGATGAATGGTTTAATAAAAAATCAGATGAGATATCCTATGTCTGCTTTCAAGATGACAAATTATCTGCATTTTTGTTCCTTAAAGTAGAAGACGAGAACGAAAACTATGCAGATGTAAATCCGATATTTTCAAAGAGGAAAAGACTTAAAATAGGAACATTCAAAGTAACAGGAAATGGGTATAAAATAGGCGAACGATTCCTGAAAATTATATTTGATAATGCTTTCAAGCAAAAAGTGGATGAAATTTATGTTACCATATTTGACGAAAGACCCGAACAAAAGCGTTTGATTGCACTTCTTGAAGAATGGGGATTTAAATATCATGGAACAAAGGCCTCACAAAATGGACTTGAAAGTGTTTATATAAAGGAGTTTGACAGGGAAAATTTGACAAAGCAAGAAAATCCAAAATTGAATTACCCATTTTTGCCAAGAGACACAGATGTATTCATTGTACCCATATATCCAGAGTATCATACCGAACTTTTCCCCGATTCAATTTTAAAAACTGAATCACCAAAAGATTTTGTAGAGAATGAGCCACATCGTAATGCATTAAGTAAGGTGTATATTTCTCGTTCACAGGAGAAAAATTTGAAAACTGGCGATTTGATTGTTTTTTATAGAACGGGAATGCCTGGCAACGCAATTCATACAGGTGTCGTGACAACTGTCGGAGTTGTCGAATCCGTAATAGCTGATATACCTGATGAGGCAACATTCATAGCATTATGTAGAAAACGTAGCGTCTTTACTGATGATGAGCTAAAAAAGCATTGGAATTATAATCCGTATAATAAGCCATTGGACAAAATCATCAGACCCTTTATTGTCAATTTCATATATTCATATTCTTTTCCCAAAAGACCAAATCTAAAATGGTTAAACGAGAATGGGATTATACCAGATATAAAAGACATGCCAAGAGGGTTTAGAAAAACAGACAGAGAAAGCTTAAATAAAATCATAAAATACTCACAACAATGAAGGTATTATTATCCATAAAGCCCGAATTTGCCTTCAAAATATTTGACGGTACAAAACGATTTGAATTTCGGAAAGTTATTTTTAAAAATCCAAATGTCAAGACAGTTGTCGTTTATGCATCGTCCCCTGTTCAACAAGTAATTGGAGAATTTGAAATTGATAATATTATAAGCGATTCGCCAACAGATGTTTGGAAAAAGACAAAAAAATTTTCAGGAATTACCAAAAGTTTTTTCAATAAATATTTTGAAAACAGAGAAGTAGCTCATGCAATCAAAATAAAAGAAGCGAAAAAGTATGATAATCCTCTTTGCTTGGATGTATTTAATGTAGTTCCGCCCCAATCTTACGTTTACTTGGAGTCATCTATAGTAAAATGAGGTTTGTTATTTTCAAAAACTTATCCCTCAACGATAATTTTACATCGCACGGCAGCGCCTCGCCAATATTACGCCAAATTACGCCGCCCGTAAAGTACAGCGCTCTAAGCGTAAATTTTCAGCGGCAGCTTGCCGTCCAGCATCTGCGTAACGTTTGCCACCAGCGCCGACATTTCGTCCTCGCCCGGATACACCGCCACCGGGGCAATGAACTCGACCATTTGCCTGATGTAGCCTGTAACGAAGGCGTTGTACGCAATTCCTCCGGTAATTAGGATGGCGTCAACCTTGCCGTGCAGCACGGCTGCCGCCGCGCCGATTTCCTTTCCCACCTGGTAGCTCATGGCGTTTATCACTAAGCGCGCCGGCTCGTCGCCTTGCTCGGCGCGCGCCACGGCCTTTTGCGCTTCGTTGGTGCCTAAGTGCGCCACCAAGCCTCCGCCGCCTACCAGCATTTTTTGCAGCTCGGCTTTAGTATATTCCCCGCTAAAGCATGCTTCAAGAAGCTGCAACGCCGGCGTAGTCCCTGTACGCTCGGGCGAAAAAGCCCCGTCGCCGCCAACGGCGTTGTTGACGTCCACTACCTTCCCCTCTCTGTGCGCGCCGACAGAAATTCCGCCGCCCATGTGCGCCACTATGAGGTTCAGCTCCTCGTACTTTTTAGCCTGCTCGTGCGCGTACGCCCGCGCAATAGCCTTTTGGTTGAGGGCATGAAAAATTGATTTTCGCACAAACATCGGCAGGCCCGTAACCCTTGCTACATCTTGCAGCTCGTCCACCACCACGGGGTCGGTAATGTAGGCTTTGGCTGCCGGCAGCGACCGGGCAATATCGTCGGCAATGAGGGCGCCCAGGTTGCTGGCATGCTCGCCGTACTTGGCCGAGTACAAGTCGGATTTCATTGCCTCGTTTACCTCGTAAACGCCGGACGCTATCGGCTTCACTATTCCTCCACGGCCTACCACCACGCCTATTTCGCCGACGCCGACGCTCGCTTTTTGCAGCTCGGACAGAATCACCTCCTTGCGAAAGGCAAGCTGCTCTGCCACGCTCGCAAATGGCTTCAGCTCCTCAGCGCTATGGCGCAGGGTGATTTGAAATACGCTATCGCCTTGCTCAAAAACGGCAATTTTGGTAGATGTCGATCCCGGGTTGATTGCTAATATTTTCATTCGACAGGTTAAAAAGATTTTTTGTTTTTCGTTTCAAATTTTTTTCCGAGCTTACGCCTTGATTTTTGGGGCTTTTACCATTAGCGAGCCAAGCGCAATGGAGTAAAGCTTGGTAAGCGTTGTGTCTCCGCGCGAGGTGAGCACGCAGGGCGCTTTTGCGCCGACCACAATGCCCGCCAGCTCTGCCTTTGCCAGCTTGGTTGCGGCCTTGAAGAAGACGTTAGCCGCTTCTATGCTCGGAAACACTAAGCAGTCCGCGTCGCCGGCAACAGCGCTTTTGAGCTTTTTAATCTCAACGGCTTCCTTGTCCAGCGCAACATCCAGCGCCAAGGGGCCATCCACAAGCGCATTCCGTATTTGCCCGCGGTCGGCCATTTTTGCAATGATGGCAGCATCAACGCAGGCCTGCATGTTGGGCAGCATTTGCTCCGTGGCGGCAACGATGGCAACCTTCGGGGTATCAATGTCAAGCAGCCGCGCTACGCTAACTACGTTGTTGGTCAGCGTAACTTTTTGCGCAAGGTCCGGCGCCGGAATAACGGCAATATCGCTCAAGGTAAGCAGCTTGTGGTAAGCCGGTATTTCGAGTACGCACACGTGGCTCAGCGTTGCCTTTGGCGGGAGCAAGCCCGTTTCCTTGTTGAGGATGGCGCGCATGTACTTGTCGGTGCTTACCAGGCCTTTCATGAGAACGTCGGCCTCGCCGCTGCGCACAATCTCCACCGCCCTGCCGGTGGCTTTCGCTTCGTCGGCTTCCTGTACGATACGGAACTTATCGGCGTCAATTTTTTCTGCGCTGCACACAGCCTTAATGGCAGGCTCATCGCCCACCAAAATACCGTCCACAAGGCCCCGGTCAACCGCCATGCTGACGGCGCCAATGGTGTGCGAATCGTTGGCGTAGGCTGCCACCAGCCTCCTTTTACCGCCCGATTTTACTTTTTCTATCAGCTGCTCTAACTTTGTTATCATAATGTGTTTAGGTTTACTATTAGGGTTACTATCAGGTTTACGCTATAAAAAAAAACAATGCTCAACGTCCGATTTTCAGCTATGCTTCAGCTTGCTCACAATGTTCATGGTGTCCACAGCGATAACAAGCTCTTCGTTGGTGGTAGCTGCCATAATCTTCACCTTCGACGAGGGCTTTGAGAGGAGGATATCCTTGCCCCGAGCGCCCTTGTTTGCCTCATCGTCGAACTCCGCCCCAAGGTAGTCGAGGTTGCTGCAAATGCCGGCGCGCACCAGGTCGTCGTTCTCCCCCACTCCACCGGTGAATACGATGAGGTCAACCCTTCCCATAGCCGCCACGTGCGCCCCGATAAACTTGCGGACGCGGTACACGAACATATCGTGCGCCAGCTGCGCCATTTCGTTTCCGCTGTGCGCCGCCTGCTCCAGGTCGCGCATGTCGCTCGACAGGCCGGATACGCCGTATATGCCGCCCTGCTTATTAATCAGGTCATTCAGGTCGTTGCAGGTTAGGTGCTCCTTGTCGGCAATGTAAAACAGCACGCCCGGGTCAATGGCGCCGCTGCGCGTACCCATGATAAGGCCGTCAACCGGCGTAAATCCCATCGACGTATCGCAAGATTTTCCTTGCTTTATGGAGGCTATGGAGGCACCGTTGCCCAAATGGCAGGTTACAATGTTCACCGCGCCGAAGTCCAGCCCCAGGATTTTGCAGGCTTTTTGGGCAACGTAGCGGTGGCTGGTGCCGTGAAAGCCATAGCGGCGAATACGGTACTTTTCGTAGTAGCGGTACGGGATTGCGTAGAGGTACACGTGCCTCGGCATGGTCTGGTGGAATGAGGTGTCGAACACCGCCACCTGAGGCACCTTGGGCAGCAGCGCCTCCATGGAGAGTATTCCCTGCAGGTTGGCGGGGTTGTGCAGCGGCGCCAGCTCAACGCACTTTTCTATGGCGGCCTTTACGCTGCCGTCCACCAGCGCGCTCTCCATAAAGTATTCGCCGCCGTGCACCACGCGGTGCCCCACGGCGTTCACCTCGTCGAGGCTTGCCACAACGCCATGCTCCGGGTGCACCAGCGCGCTCAGAATAAGGTTAATGCCTACTGTGTGGTCGGGGATAGGCTGCGCGGCAGCGTAGCTCTCCCTGCCGCTTGGCCTGTGGGTGATGATGCCCTCGGTAAGCCCTATGCGCTCTACAATGCCCTTGGCCAGCAGCGCGCTGCTTTCGGCGTTCTCCATCTTCATTATTTGATACTTGATGGAGGAGCTGCCGCAGTTTAAAACAAGAATAACCATGTACTAAGTTTTAGATTCAAGAATTTTATATTCAGAGTTTTACCATTTGCATCTTTCGGTTGAAATGTAATCGCACTCCTTTCGGCTACAATAGCCAATTCGACCCGGCGCACGTGTGCGCACACATAAAGCATTACTACAGCCATTTCGTAAAGCGCTTACGCAAAGTATTTTACAAAATGGCTTCGGGGGTAATTTGCTGCGCGTAAAGGTAAATAATTTTTCTTAATGGAGCATATCGGCAAGAAAAAAATATTTATGAACACCATGGGAAAATTAGGAATTACGAATTAGGAATTAGGACAAATCCTTTCTTTCCGCAAAGTTGGGAGGAGTATGGTTGGTGTGCTCGTCATTCCGAGCGCGGCGAGAAACCGGAGCGAAGAAGCCAATCTCCCGTCACTGCCCACCCACCCACCCACCC
>JAISAC010000194.1 GCA_031266935.1 Prevotellaceae bacterium | reverse complement strand
ATAAACGCCAGCAATACCGCGTTGGACGTCAGCATCACGCCGGACGGAATGGTTGTAAAAAATAAAGATTTGGAAAATAAGGAGCTGCGCAGCTTTACTTTCCACTAAGAGCTGCGAATAGCCGGAAACCAGAACGCATTTCACGCTATCAGCCAGGATCCGATGTGCTGCACTGCAAACGCCGCTACCCACGCCACGATGGTGGTGTAGAGTATGGCGAACACCGATATCCACCGGCTGCCCGACTCGCGGCGAATGGCGGCAATGGCGGCAATGCAGGGCAAGTAGAGGAGAATGAACACCAGAAAGGCAGCAGCCGTTACGCCGGAAAAGACCGGCTGCCCGGCCTTGGATCCGCTGCGGTACTGCTCGTCGTGCAGGCGCTGCTTGAGGTTTGCCGTGCTGCCCTCTTCCTCCTCGTCGGCCTGGTAGATAACGCCGAGCGTGCTCACCACCGTTTCTTTGGCAATTACGCCGGTGAGCAGGCTCACGCTCATCTTCCAGTCGAAGCCAAGCGGGCGCATAGCAGGCTCTATGGCGTGGCCAAGCCGGCCGAGGTATGAGTACTCGTGCTGCACGGTGTTTCTTTCTACGGCAAGGCAGTGCAGCGCGGCCTCCATGTCGGCGGACAGCCGGACGCTGTCGGCGCTGTCGGCTTGCGCCAGCGCCGTCGCGTAGCTTTCCCTCACGCCGGCGGTCTGCTCGTCCAGCTCCTGTAGCTGTGCGCTGCTGAGCGGAAACGTGTTGAGCGCCCAGATTACAACGGCGGCAATGAGTATAATGCCGCCCATTTGCCGGACGTACTGCGAGCCTTTGTGCCACATGTGGCGTACTATGCTTTTGAGCGTGGGTATGCGGTAGGGGGGCAGCTCCATGACAAACGGCTGCCCGCTGTCCTTAAACATTATTTTGCTGAAGAACAGGGCCGAGAGAATGGCAAAGCCAATCCCCGTGAGGTAAATCAGGAAGAGCGTGGTGCCCGCGTGGTGGGGAAAAAATGCGCCGATGAGCAGGATGTACACCGGTAGCCGCGCGCTGCACGACATGAACGGAATGATGAGCATGGTGAGCGTACGCTGCGTGCGGTTCTCAATGGTGCGCGTGGCCATGATGGCCGGCACGTTGCAGCCAAACCCCATGATGAGCGGGATGAACGATTTGCCGTGCAGCCCGATGGTGTGCATGAGCTTGTCGGTTATGAAGACGGCGCGCGCCATGTAGCCCGTGTCCTCAAAGAGCGATATGAAGAAAAACAGGATGAGGATGTTGGGCAAAAAAGCGATAACGCTGCCCACGCCGTTCACAACGCCCCCTATGAGCAAATCTTTGAGGAGCGATGGCGGCATGGCTGCCGATAGCCATCCCGACAGCGCCTCCATCCCGCTGCTTATCCACTCCATGGGGTAGCTGCCCAGCGCAAAGGTGGTGTAGAACATTACCCACATGAACAGCAAAAAAATGGGAAAGCCAAAAATTTTGCCGGTAACAACGCTGTCAATTTTTTTTGTGCGGCTGTGCCTGTCCTCCTTACCGTACCTGAACGTTTCCTTCAGCGCGCCGGCCACAAATCCGTACTTGGCGTCGGAGATGACGGTTTCGCTATCCTCCTTAAATTCCTCCTCGAGCTTGGCTACGTGCTTGCGGCTTGCGGCAATAATTTCGTCGCCGTTGGCGCACTCGCTGCGCACCAGCTCGGTCATCAGCGCATCTTTTTCTATCAGCTTAATGGCCAAAAAGCGGGTGGAGTAGCGGTCAAAAAGCGCAGCATTTTGGGGGATTCTCATGCGCTTTTGCAGGTCGGCAATCGCCCCCTCCATCTCGGCTCCGTAGTAGATGTGTATGTGGTGGTGCGCCAGCGGCTTTGGGAGGACGTATATTTCTTCGTAAGCTTTAATGGCCGCCTGCAGCAAATCCTTAATCCCCTTGCCGCGCGAGCCTACGGTGGGGACTATGGATATGCCGAGCATTTTGCCCAGCGCCTCGTGGTCGAGGCAGTCGTTGTGCAGCGTCAGCTCGTCGTACATGTTGAGCGCCATAACGACCTTTACGTCCATGTCAATGAGCTGGGTGGTGAGGTACAGGTTGCGCTCAAGGTTGGTAGCGTCCACCACGTTGACGATGATGTCGGGCATTTCTTCGGCGATGTACTTGCGCACGTAAACTTCTTCGGGGGAGTAGGCGGTGAGCGAGTAGGTTCCCGGCAGGTCAACGAGGTTGATGGTGTAGCCTTTCAGCTTCACCTGCGCCTTTTTGAGCTCCACCGTTACGCCGGAGTAGTTGCCCACGTGCTCGTGCGCCCCCGATAGCTGGTTAAAAAGCGAAGTCTTGCCGGTGTTGGGGTTGCCCACAAACGCGACGTTGATTACGCTGCCGGACGCTTTGGCGGTTTCCAGCAGCACCTGCTCTATGGTGGCCGTGCTGGAGCTGGCCAGGTCTATTTTTTTTGCCTCCTCTTCCGTTACTACCTCAATCATGCTTGCCTCGCTGCGCCGCAGCGACACAGCGTAGCCCATGATGGAGTACTCAATGGGGTCCTTGAGCGGGGCGTTTTTTACCACTAACACGACCTTGCCTTTTACAAAGCCCATTTCGGTAATGCGCTTGCGGAAAGCGCCGCGCCCCAATACTTTACAAATTACTCCCTTTTCACCGTTGGCGAGGTTGGATAAGCGCATGGAGGGGTATAGATTTCAGATTTTTTGATTTCAGATTCCAGAGTACAACTTTTGCGATTAAAGTTACGCATTGCTTTGCACCTATGCAATCATCATTTATGGTGATTTTTGGGAAATTTATGGTGATTTTTTGGGAGGCATCTATGGTTTATTGATATAGCGCTTAATTAGCATATAATCATAAAGATACAGGCTCTGTCAAAAAACATCAAATATGTGATATTCAATAGAATATATTTTCATATCAATAGAATATGAGCATCATCATTCAAAATCACGCTACCCTTTTCAGCAGCTGCCGCGCAAAAAAGCGCACCACCTCTACGTTTACGGAGTTGCCCAGCTGCCTGTAAGCTATGCGGTCGTTGGGGTGCAGCTTGTAGGTATCGGGAAAGCTTTGCAGGCGCGCCGTTTCGCGCGGCGTGAGGCGGCGGCGCAGCTTGCCCACGATGGACGTCTGCGTGATGGCCACCAGCGCCGGAAAGTAGGTAGGGCGCTTAACGCGAACGCCGGATGGGCGAAACTGCAGGATGTTTTCCCACATATCGGGCTTTGCATTTTCGCCCGATTGCCACTCCAGCTTGGCCTTGGCGCCGACGAACGCTTCGCACTTGGCGCACTTCTTGAGCCATGCGTCAATAAAAATTTTATTTTTTTCGTACAGCGTACGGTTGTGCTGTATGATGTTGCGCTTCCACGCGGGCAGGTTGTCTAAGCTGGCGCGGCGCTTGGCCGCCGCGAACTCTTCCGTCCACACGGGAAAAGTGGGCA
This sequence comes from Prevotellaceae bacterium, assembly GCA_031266935.1. GTDB lineage: Bacteria > Bacteroidota > Bacteroidia > Bacteroidales > UBA932 > JAITMY01. The sequence continues at coordinate 6,220 of JAISAC010000194.1, read as the reverse complement.
GCGGATTCTTGACGCCTTGAATAAATTCGTTCCACAAGTCCAGCACCTCCAGCTCCTTGCCGGATAGCGTATAGCGTGATATGTCGGGCGTTTTGCTGTCGCTTTCCAGCAGTATCTGCTCGGCGTGGCACTCCGGCTTTGTGAGCGGCGTTTTGATTTGCAGGTTGCGCCGCGCCACGTCTTTCCGCTGGCACAGGATGAACACGCGCTCGCGAAACTGCGGGATGCCGAGCAGGTGAGGGCTAAAGATGATAGGCTCGTCGGGAAAAACGTAGCCGAGCGCGTGCAGGTGCTCCTTCACCACGCGCCACGTGTTGCCCTCGTCGTGCCCCACAAGGTTGCGCACGTTTTCGAGCATGAGGTACGACGGCTTGTGGTGCTGCACAATGCGGATAACGTCGAAAAACAGCGTACCGCGCGGGTCGGTCATGCCCTCGCGCTTGCCGGCCTTGGAGAACGCCTGACAGGGAAATCCGGCGCAAAGCACATCGTGAGCAGGAATATCTTTTTCGCTCACCTTGGTAATATCGCCGTGAGGCTCCAGCCCAAAGTTATCCTGATATACCTGCCTGCAGTCGGGGTCAATATCCGACGCAAAAACGCACATGCCGCCCAGCTTGGACAGCGCTACATGGAATCCTCCCAATCCGCAAAACAAATCAATAAACTTAAATTTTTTCCCCATTCGATATTTTTGGTTCTTTATTTTTTTCCTTCTTGCTTTTGCTCATTTTCGGTCGGCTCGCTGCTGCTGCTGCTGCTGCTGCTGCTGCTCAGCAGGCCGCTGCCGCTGCCAACGCCTGCGCAAGTATCAGGTCTTCCGGTCGCGTAATCTTTATGTTTTCGGTGTTGCCGGCAACCAGCGCTACCGCGTATCCTGCGCTCTCTACCACCGATGCATCGTCGGTAAAGTCGCTGCAAAAATCCTGCTCATACGCTTTGCGCAGCACGTTGAGCCGGAAAACCTGCGGCGTCTGCACGGCGCAAAAGTGCTCCCTGTTGACCGCCACGCTTGCCCCTCCGGGTTTTACCTGCCGGATGGAGTCGGTGAGCGGCGTTACCGGAATGGCTGCTCCCTTGCGCTCGGCAGCCTCGAAGCAGGCGGCAATGGTGGCGCTGCTCACTAAGGGGCGAACGCCGTCGTGGACGGCCACCAGCCCGTCGCCGGCAATGGTTCTCAGCGCATTTTGCACCGAGTGAAAGCGGGTTGGGCCGCCCGCCACCAGCGCATGGGGGAGGCTTACGGCGCAGCGTTGGGCAATGGAGCGCCACCGCTCCATCAGGTCTTCGGGCAGCGCCAGCACCACGTTAAGGTTGCCGTCGCAGGCAAAAAAGCGCTCCATAGCGTGCTGCAAGACGGGCTTGCCGTTGAGCAGCAGCAGCTGCTTAGGCTCCGCTCCGCCAAACCGTGCGCCGCGCCCTCCGGCCACCACTATAACATGTTTTTTTTGCACTACGCTAATAGCTCATCCATAGAGTCGATAAGTTGTCGATAAAAATGAGCAGCAAAGATATGAAAAAGTTTTCAACGAACGAAATTGTCAACGATTTTTCAACAATTTCGGTGGCTGGTAGAAAAGGAAAGGCTCTATAATGGAGCTCCTAAAAATTCCTACAATGATGCAATAAGGATGATAATAGAGGTTGATAATTACTGGCTGCAGAGGTTGTTTTGTAGTAAGAATTAGGTTTAAATAGAAACGTAGAGTTGGGCATTTCGAACTAGCGATAATCATATTTTGCTTCCTGTATGTCCGTTGCGAATTTTTCAATCAACAGGGTATACAGACTTTCCGATGGCGCTATTTCATGGGGTTCCTTGATTACAGCCGTTGTTGAAGAACTTCCGCCATCTCTAAACTTTATCATTGTTCCGACTGAATTATTTGATTTTCTCTTGAAATATTCCAATGCTATATAAGAATAACAATCTTCTTCAAAAGAATTGTTTTCTTGTAATAATATCCTTTGTTTTTTTATCAATCTCCTTTTGTTTAAAGCGATAACTTCCATTAGCCGTTCGACTAAAAGAATCACATAATTCCGTAAACGATCATCATCATAATGCCATTTTTTATTTAACCGCTCTATGCGTTCCTCTTCTATCCGTTCACGTTCTTTAATCTTCTCAGCTGATGTTTCTCTAATCCAGAATGCATCGCGAAGTCTTTCATCTTGATTCAATACGGATTCTTCAAGTTCTTTCAATCTCACTTCGGCCTCGTCCTTATTTTCGTAAACCTTAATTAGGAAGCTATCTCCGGCAAAGTTGTCTTCACCCCAAAGTTCATAATACTTTTTTTCGACAGCTGAGACCTCGAAGATTTCTTTGTTCAATTTCAGTATTTCTAATTTTTCTTTTTCAACGTCTCCTTTTTCATCCGCTTCTTCATGCAAAATAAAGTCGTAATTTTCAGAAGCGAAAAAATGCGGAAGATTTCCTAAGTAACGAGGGCCGCCACCTGTCTTTTGATATCGTTGGTCTGCTTCTGCTTCATCTTCTACAAAATCAAAAATCTCTTCGATTCGATCATTAAAAACATCACGGTAAAATACGTGCAGCCACTTTCTTCCATATTTGTCTTTTAACAATTCAGCATTGTCGTTTGGCCGGTCGCTATATGTTTTTAGCTTTTCTGCGCTTACCATTATTGCATGACTGTATAAGTCGCCCCTGAATTTCAAGCAGAAATTTCGAGGAACTCTGGTAACACGGCGAATTTCTGTATTTCCCCTATATGCTACAGTAAATTCACCTTCGGTTAATTCTCTACCCTTGTAATTCATATTTCTGTTCTTTATGATTGATAAATTTCTATTGAATTGCCTCGTATAAACAACAAAAACTGAAAAAAACACGACTTTATGGACAGACACTGCTTAGGCAGGTTGGCTCTCTCCGAGAGCTGCCATTTTATTTTTCATAGCACCATCCAAAAAAAAGATTTAGCCGGCATTTTCCGATTTTTGTGTTAGCTGCTTTACGGCGCGATCAAAATCGCTTTCCAGCTGGCGCATTTCTCTTTGGCGATAAATCTCAAATTCCTTTTCGGCTTTTTCTACCGCCTGCAGGTGAGATATTTTGCCCTTATCGGTCAAAATATCTTTGTTCAGCATACGAAGTTGGCGGTCTAAAAAGTTTTTCCAATCGTTCATCGCCATTGGCTTTTGCTCCAATGCCTGCAACTCGGCATATCCTAAAAAACCTTCCGTCAGCAAGTTGAGCTTTTGCAGCTCGATTTCAGAAAGGTAATTTTTGGCAATGCGCACATCGTCTTTTGTAATGTAGTCGCCTTTGAAGTTGGTCATTCCAAGCATAGCCTTTTCATTATCAACGCGATTGTAAACCACCTCGGCGGCAGTTTGCCGGTGAACGGCGTAGTGCATCTTGTTTTGGACAGCTGCAAAAAAATTGGTTGTTATGGCGCTGCGCGGGTCATAGTCAATGCTTGTAGCGTAAATATCGGTAACCTGCTGCCAAAGATTTCTTTCGGAAGAACGAATATCGCGAATGCGCTGTAAAAGTTCGCGGAAGTAGCGCCCGCCGCCATTTTTCAGCCGCTCGTCGTCGAGCGTAAAACCTTTCACAATGTACTCTTTGAGGCGCTCCGTTGCCCATTGGCGAAACTTTGTGGCAACCTTGGAGTTGATACGATAACCGAGCGAAATAATCATGTCAAGGTTATAGTGGGCGATTTCATAATTTTTACCATCGGAAGCAGTTGTTCGGAATTTCCGAACAACTGATTTTTCATTCAACTCACCCTCTTCAAATATATGCTTGATATGCTCGCTGATATTTGCTTTACTTGATTGAAACAATTCAACCAAGTGCGCCTGCGTCAGCCAAACGGTTTCTTCTTCGAGCCGCACCGATACTTTTGCAACCTTGTCGTCTGTTTCGTAAATTACGAAATCAGGGTATTTTTTACTTATCGTTGTATTCATAATGCAAATCAGAGAGTTTAAAATTGTGCGCTTTTGGGAAAGCTATAATCTACCGCTGTAGTCGGCTATTTGCTTCAGGCAAAGCTGATATACATCTTCTTCTCGGTAGCGCTTATACCACTCCACGGTTTTTGCAATGGCGGTGCGAATGCTCCACTTCGGCGTCCAGCCCAGCTCGTAGCGGGCTTTGGCAGTGTCTAACGCCAGCAGCTTGGCTTCGTGCAGGGAGTCTTTGTCCGAAATATCTTTCAGCATGCCCTGCCCGTATTCTTCTACAAGCATTTGGGCAACGTCCCACACCGGCAGCGCCGAGTCCGCTGCGGGGCCAAAGTTCCACGCCTCGGCGTACTTTGCGGGGTTGCCCCACAGCTTGGCGCCCAGCGTCAGGTAGCCGCTCAGCGGCTCCAGCACGTGCTGCCACGGACGGACGGACTGCGGCGAGCGGATTTCTATCGGGCGGCCGGATTCTACGGCGCGGATGCAGTCGGGGATTATGCGGTCGAGCGCCCAGTCGCCTCCGCCTATCACGTTCCCTGCGCGCGCCGAGGCTACGGCCTTGCCGTGCTGCCCGCAGCGCTGCGGGTTCATAAACGACTGCCGCCACGCGCCGATGGCAATCTCGGCTGCGCCTTTCGACGAGGAGTAGGGGTCGTAGCCGCCCAGGGCGTCTTCCTCGCGGTAGCCCCACCAGCGCTCGCGGTTTTCGTAGCACTTGTCGGATGTTACCATCACGGCAATCCTGGCCGAGGGGCTTTGCCTCAGCTCCTCCAGCACGTTTACAGTGCCCATTACGTTGACTTCGTAGGTTTCCACCGGGCGCTCGTACGACAGCCGCACCAGAGGCTGCGCCGCCAGGTGGAATACGATTTCGGGCCGGTGCCTTGCAAACGCCTCGTGCAGGGTTTTTCTATCCCTCACGTCGGCGCGTATGTCATTTTCAATTTTAGCGCCGATGCCGCTCAGCGCAAAGTTATCTTTTTCGCCGAGCGGGTCCAAGGCGTAGCCCGTAACCTTTGCGCCCAAGCTGTGCAGCCACGCTGCCAGCCACGACCCTTTAAAGCCTGTGTGGCCGGTAATCAGCACGCGCCGGCCCCGGTATATGCCAAAATCTACTATGCCAAAATCTACCATACTTTCCACGGCGCTTTGCCGGTATTCCAAATAGTTTCCAAATCCGACTTATCCCTCAGCGTATCCATTGGCCGCCAAAAATCTTTGTGGAGGTACGCGGCCATTTGGTTTTGCTTGGCCAGATTTTCCATTGGGTCGAGCTCCCAGAGCGTTTGGCTGTCCTTGATGTAATCGAACACCTGCGGCTCGCATACAAAAAACCCTCCGTTAATCCACGTCCCGTCGCCCTTTGGCTTTTCCCTAAACGAATCTACAATGCCGTACTTGCTGATGTTTAGCGCCCCGAATTTTCCGCCGGGTTGCACCGCCGTCACGGTGCAGTATTTTTTGTGCTTGCGGTGGTAGCTCAGCAGCCGGCGGATGTTGACGTTGCTCACGCCGTCACCGTAGGTGAGCATAAACGGCTCGTTGCCTACCTGCGGCTGTATGCGCTTAATGCGGCCGCCGGTCATGGCTTCTGCCCCCGTATCTATCAGGGTGATTTTCCATGGCTCCACCTGCGAGTCGAGCACCTCTACGGAGTTGGCGGCAAGGTCTATGGTTACGTCGGACCTGTGCAGGAAGTAGTTGGCAAAAAATTCTTTGATGAGGTAGCCTTTGTAGCCAAGGCATACTACAAAATCGTTGTAGCCGTAGGCCGAGTACAGCTTCATAATGTGCCACAGGATAGGCATACCTCCTATTTCTACCAGGGGCTTCGGCTTGATGCCCGTTTCTTCCGACAGGCGGGTGCCAAATCCTCCCGCCAATATTACTACTTTCATTTGCCTGTGCTTTTTATAGATTTAAATAAATTTTTCGCTCAAAAAGAAAGTATACGCTACAATGCTCATCGAACGAAAGGTTTTTTTGCAAAAAACGGATAGCCAAAATTACATGAAAATCATGGAATTTCCAAACAGAGAAAATCCACGGGTGCATTTCAAATTGTCGTATTGTGCTACTGTCATGTCATTCATCAAATATCGGATAAGACCGGACGCTGAACCCGCAGGGTTGAATATGAATAACCCCCAATGAATCGAAGCGATTGGGGGGCTATGCGAAGGTACTTCCCCCATACCTGCAACCTGAAAGGTTGAACAGAAAACTATGCAAAATAATGCGTGTCCAATTCCATACCACTTTCTATCCATATTTG
>JAISAC010000139.1 GCA_031266935.1 Prevotellaceae bacterium | reverse complement strand
GCAGGTAGTAATGGCGAGGCGCGTCAATGGCAAACCAGCTGGCGCCGTACTTCCGGTAGGGGTAGCCATCCGCAACGGGAATGCGAATTAGCAGCGCTCCGTCGGGCTTGAGCAGCCGGTTGAGCAGCCGGAATATTTCGTGCTGATTATCTATATGCTCGAGCGAATGGTGCATCATAATAAAATCGTACTGCCCGCTATGCTCAAAAATATTTTGTTTTAGCACTTTAGCGCCATAAGGGGAAACCGTATCTTTCTCTACAAAAGGGTCAATTCCTGTCAGATTTTTCCACCCCCATACGCCCATATCCTGAATAAGCCGCCCGTCGCCGCAGCCAATATCCAAAATGGCCGCCCTCTTTTTTACCTTCCGGATAATATCCAATGCCGAAAAGCAGCGCAGGTAGCGAAGGTTGGCAGGAAGCAGCCGGCATTTAAACAGGAAAAACAGCAGGCGGTGAAGCCAATCCCTTGCTTTGCCCGTTTTTACCTGCATGTGGTAAGAGTAGTACTTGTCTGCATCGTAGTATTTTTCCATATCTTTTGGAGGCTCAACTATTTGCAGGCATCCGCAATCGGCGCACCGAAAATACGGAAACTCTTCGCGCAAGCCGAACATCATTTCGCGCACTTTCAGCGGGGTATTGTTTTCCGCATTTCCGCATATTTTGCATTTAAAGCTTTCCATGCTGTTTTTTTTATTTAGGTATAAAAGTTCTAATAGAAATTAAGTTAATTTAATTACAGGTCAGAGAACTCCTAAAAACTCCCCCAAATGAGGTAATGAGGTTAATGTACATCGTTACTCTCTTGGCTACTGAGGTTGTTTTGTTGAGAAAATTAGGTAAAAATGAGGTTGAACTCTCAAAAGAGCCTCATTACGCTCAACTCCAACCTCATTCCCAACCTAATTTTTATAACAAAACAACCTCAGTAACAATATGTTACAAGTATCTCTCCCTAACCTTATTACCCCATTTTAAGGAAGTTGAGTTTTTAGGAGCTCCCTCCTTTATTTTTGAGCTGTTCCAAGCCTCGCATAATCGTTATTCTTGTAACATTTAAGTTTTTTAGCAAGTTCATCGGCATAAGTGCACAAAAAAAAACGCGCATTACCCAAAGTAATGCTGCGGCTATATATGAATTTTGAAAAATATTTGCTATAATACGCACACGTAGAATTACGTAACTCGCTGAGCAGTGTGTGTGATGTGTGATGTGTACGCACACATATAGCAAAGCAATCCGGCGTTATCAGGCTATCCGGTACTACCAAGCTATTTTGCATACGGCGAGAGAAATTATGTTGTGGTATATGGTACATGTCAATGTTGATGCTAACAAGCGACAAAAGTAAATAAAATTTTTCAGAAGTAGCGTCAATTCTTCAAATTTTGAGCGCAAAATTTTTTTACAGAATGGCCATACTTCAGGTTAGCTCCGCAGGTTCAACGGTACTTTCCTTTCCAGAGTTGGTCCAAGCGCGCCTTGATTTCGCGCTCCTTGCCGCTGTCGCCGGGGGTGTAGAAGGTTGTTCCCGATATTTTTTCGGGCAGGTAATCCAGCTCCACAAAGCGATCCTGATAGTCGTGCGCATACTTGTAGCCTTTGTGGTAGCCAAGGTCTTTCATCAGCTTGGTGGGGGCGTTGCGCAGGTGGAGCGGCACCGGCAGGTCGCCCGACTGCCGCACCTGCGCAATGGCAGCTTCAACGGCCAGATACGAGGCGTTGCTTTTGGGGCTTGTAGCCAAGTAAACAGCGCACTGCGACATCACAATTCTTCCTTCGGGCATCCCGATGACCTTAACAGCGTCGAAGCAAGCTTGCGCCATGAGGAGTGCGTTGGGGTTAGCCAGCCCCACGTCTTCGGCGGCCAGAATCACCATGCGGCGGGCAATGAACAGCGGGTCTTCGCCTCCCTCAATCATACGCGCCAGCCAGTACACCGCCGCGTTGGGGTCGCTGCCGCGCATGCTCTTTATGAAGGCCGAAATAATGTCGTAGTGCTGCTCTCCGTTTTTGTCGTACAGGGCAATATTTTCCTGCAGGCGCTCGGTTACAATGCTGTTGTTGATGGTAACTTCGTCGCCGTCGAACGCGCTTACCACAATCTCCAGCACGTTGAGCAGCTTACGGGCGTCGCCGCCCGAAAAGCGAAACAGCGCCTCCGTTTCCTCAACGTTAAAGCGGCGCTGCTTCAGGTAAGCGTCGGTAGTTACCGCGCGCTCCAGCAGCTTTTCCAAATCGGGCACATCCAGCGATTTCAGCACGTAAACCTGACAGCGCGACAGCAGCGGCGATATTACCTCAAACGAAGGGTTTTCGGTGGTTGCGCCAATGAGCGTAACCGTTCCGTGCTCTACGGCGCCCAGCAGCGAATCCTGCTGCGATTTCGAGAAGCGATGAATTTCGTCAATAAAAAGGATGGGGTTTGGCGCGCTGAAAAAGCGCTGCCGCTTGGCGTCCTCAATCACCTCGCGAACGTCCTTTACGCCGGCGTTCACTGCGCTTAGCGTGTAGAACTTGCGGTTTTGCCGGTTGGCAATAATCCGCGCCAGCGTTGTCTTCCCCACGCCGGGCGGCCCCCACAGGATGAACGAGGTGAGCTTGTCGCCCTCTACCATGCGGCGCAGCACAGCATTTTCCCCCACCAGGTGCTGCTGCCCAACGTAGTCGTCCAGCGTTTGCGGGCGCAGCCGCTCTGCCAAGGGTATGTTTGATGGTTCCAAGATTCAATGATTTCAGATTTCAAAATTCAGATTAATTCCATAAATCAAAAAAATCACAGCTCAGACAATTCTTCGGCGGCGAAATCGGCGTTGTTTAGCGCATTAATGTTTTGCTTTAGCTGCTCTACGCTGCTGGCGCCCACTATCACAGAGGTTACGCGCACATCCCGGAGCAGCCATGCGATGGCCATTTCCGCGAGGGTTTGTCCGCGGCGGACGGCAATGCTGTTAAGCTGCGCCACGCGCCCTACAACTTCTGCGGTTACCTGCTCGCGCTGCAAAAAGCCATGCGGCTTGTCGGCGCGCGAGCCCTGCGGAATACCCTGCAAATACTTTGCGCTTAGCAACCCCTGCGCCAGCGGCGAAAAAGCTACAAAGCCAACGCCGTTGCGCGCTGCCGTCTCCAGCACTCCCTGCTCCACGTGGCGATCCAGCAGGTTGTACCTGTCCTGATTTACCAAGCACGGCACATGCTGCTGCGCCAGGATTTTGTACGCTTTTTCGGCTTCTGCCGGCGGATATTTTGAAATGCCCGCGTACAGCGCCTTTCCCTGCTTCACCGCGTCTATCAAAGCCTGCATGGTTTCCTCTATCGGCGTGTTGGGGTCGTAGCGGTGCGAGTAAAAAATGTCCACGTACTTCAGCCCCATACGCTTGAGGCTTTGGTTGAGGCTGCTGATGAGGGATTTTCGGGAGCCGCCATCTCCGTAAGGTCCGGGCCACATGAGGTGCCCGGCCTTGGTGCTTATCACCAGCTCGTCGCGGTGTCCGGCGAGGGTGGTTTTGAGCATCCTGCCAAAGTTAGCCTCCGCGCTGCCGGCGGGAGGCCCATAGTTGTTGGCAAGGTCAAAGTGCGTAATGCCGTTCTCGAAGGCATACTTCACAATGCTCTCGGCAGCGTCGAAGCTGTCCACATCTCCAAAGTTGTGCCACAGCCCCAGCGATATACGGGGAAGCTGCAAGCCGCTTTTTCCACAATAGGTGTACGTCATGTTTTGCTTGAATTTTTTATCGGATAAAAATACGAAAAAACAGGATAGCAACAAAAAATTGGCTTCGGGCGGTTAGAGGCTTATTTTCTCCTCGTAAAACGCCTTGCCTACAATCACCGCCGGTACGCCGGCCTGCTGCAAATCTTCTACGTCGCCGCTGTGGCTCACCCCGCCGCTGGCAATGAGGTACAGCGACGGGAAGCGCTCCAAAATTTTGCGGTACAGGGCTACATTTGCGCCTTGCAGCATACCGTCTTTGCCGATGTCGGTGCAGATAACCTGCGTTATGCCTTTGTCAACGTAGCCGGCAATAAAGGGCAGCAAGTCCACCTGCGTATTTTCCTGCCAACCGCTCACCGCAATTTTTTCGTCGGCAACATCGGCGCCCAGGATGATTTTATCGCTCCCGTAGCGGTCTATCCAGCGCGTGAACTCGTCGGGATTTTTTACGGCAATGCTGCCTCCGGTCACCATAGCCGCGCCGCACTCAAAGGCTATGCGCAAATCGTTGGATGCCTTCAGGCCTCCGCCAAAGTCCACCTCCAGCTGCGTACGCGAGGCAATTTGATACAGCGCCCTATAGTTGACAATGTGCAGCGCCTTTGCTCCATCCAAATCGACCACGTGCAGGCGCGTGTAGCCCTTGTCCTCGAAGAGTTTTGCAACCTCCAGCGGGTTTTTGCTGTAAACCTTCTTCTGCGCGTAATCGCCCTTGGTGAGCCTGACGCATTGCCCGTCAATAATATCAATAGCAGGAATTACTGTTATCACGTTGAGATAGTTATAAGTTATAAATTATGAGTTATGAATTTGAAATCTGAAATCTGAAATAGCAGACCGACACGCTATCGCAAAAAAAAGCAACATGCTGCTACAATGCAGTAAATGCACTTGATGCCAACAGTAAGCAAAAATCCGGCAAACGAGTAGCAGGCTATGGTTACGGCGCGCCCGAAGCTGCTGCTGTGCAGCAGCTCGCCTATGAGCGCACCCAAAAACATACCCAGCAACATGCCTACAGGGGTGAGCAAAATTCCGGCAAACATGCCAATAAGCGCCCCCCGCGCCCCATACTTGGTTCCTCCTGCTTTGAGCGTAATCCAGCCTGGAATCAGGTAATCCAGCACAAGAACGGCAAGCAATATCCCTCCCATCACCGCAAGCAGGGCAATGCCGTAGGGAGGAGCGCTCTCCGAAAAAAAATGGCGTAGCAGCAGGGCGCTATACGCAAGCACAGGGCCGGGCAGCACGGGCACAAAACAGCCCAAAAACGCTACAACCAGCAGCAGCAACTCTACGATGAGGATTAACGATTCCATTTCAAATGGATTTCAGATAGATTTCAAATTCAAATACAATAATTATGGCAAATCCCATAATTCTTATACTTCGCGCGGCATAGTTTTGTGCATTGCCCGTAGGGCATTCATCTCTCAGTTGTTAATCCCCTTACGGGGATTAAGAGATAAGCGGTGCACGTTTTTCTATTGATATTGTTCCCCTAACGGGGAAAGCACAAAAATAGCCCACGCACAGTATAGTTCTTAACTTTTAGTTCTTAGTTCTTAACTTTTAGTTCTTAAACCCTTCTCTTTGCAGCAAAGCGTCAATGGTTGGCGCTTGCCCGCGAAAACGCTTGTAAAGCTCGAGGGGATGCTCGCTGCCTCCCTTTGAGAGGATGTTGTCGCGGAAAGAAGCTGCCGTAGCCTCGTCAAATATTCCATTTTTTTTGAACACGGAGAAGGCGTCGGCCTCAAGCACCTCTGCCCACTTGTAGCTGTAGTATCCTGATGCATACCCGCTGGAGAAAATATGGCCAAACGAGGTGCTGACAGAGGCGCCCTCTACAGCAGGCAGCAGGAGCGTCCGGGCTACCGCCGCCTTTTCGAAATCGGCAATGCTACCCGCAAGGTCTTTGTCGATAGTGTGGTAGGCCATATCGAGCATGCCAAACATGAGCTGGCGCAGCGAGGCGTACCCCGTGAGAAAATTCTGGCTGGCAATAATTTTTTCAATCATCTCAGCCGGAATTTTTTCGCCTGTTTCGTAGTGCTCGGCAAACATGTCAAGAAATTCTTTTTCCTTTCCCCAATTCTCCATTATTTGGGAAGGCAGCTCCACAAAGTCCCGGTAAACGTTTGTTCCCGAAAGGCTTGGGTAGGTACAGTCGGACAACATGCCGTGCAGCGCGTGCCCAAACTCGTGCAGAATGGTGTTGGCTTCGGAGAAGGCGAGCAGCGCGGGCTTGCTGTCGGTAGGCTTGGTGAGGTTGCACACGTTGATGATGTGCGGGCGCTGGTCGTAGCCGTTTTGCCTGTGCTGGTCGCGAATATCGTTCATCCACGCGCCGCTGCGCTTCCCTTCGCGCGGGTGCAAGTCGGCGTAGTAGAGCGCGAGGAACTCCCCGTTCCGGTCGTACACCTCGTAGGCTCTCACGTCGGGGTGATAGACGGGGATTTTTTTATTTTCCCTGAACGTAATCCCGTACAGCTTTTCGGCCAAGCCAAATACTCCTCCAATTACGTTGTCCAGCTTATAGTAGGGGCGCAGCGCCTCGTCGTTGATGCTGTACTTTTCCTCCCTCAGCTTTTCGGAGTAGAACGCCCAGTCGTAAGGTTGCAGGGCGAAGTCCGCTCCGTGCCGCTTGGCGCAAGCCTGCACCTCGGCCAGCTCCTTTTGCGCAAAGGGCTTGGAGGCGGCGAGGAGCTCGCTGAGCAGGTTGCTCACGTTGGCGGTATTTTGCGCCATTCGCTCCTCGAGCGCAAAATCGGCGTAGGTTTTGTAGCCCAGCAGCTGCGCCGTTTGCAGGCGTATGTTTACAATCTCCCGAATGGTTTCGTTGTTGTCGTCCTTGTTGCCCTGATTACCCTTTACGTTGTAGGCGGTGTAGAGCTGCCTGCGCAAATCGCGATTTTCGGCATACTTCATAAAAGGCGTGTAGCTGGGCTGATGCAGGGTGAACGCCCAGCCATCGAGGCCCTTCTTTGCGGCGGTTTCCTTTGCCTGCTCAACGGCAGAGGCCGGCAAGCCTTTCAGGTCCGACGAATCGGTGATGTTGAGCGCGTATGCGTTGGTTTCGTTGAGCACATGCTGCTTAAAGTCGAGCTTTAGCGTGGACAACCTCGAGGAGAGCTCGCGGTAGCACACCTTATCGGCTTCGCTGAGGCCGGCCCCGTTGCGGGTAAAGTTCTTGTACGTTTTTTCGAGCAGCATAGCCTGCTCGGGAGTGAGGGCGCTCCTGTCGGCGCTGTCGTAAACGCTTTTAATGCGGCCAAACAGCTGCTCGTTCAGGGTGATATCGTTGCTATACTCCGTCAGCAGGGGCGTTACCTCGCGCGCTATCTGCTGCATTTCGGGGTTGGTTTCGGCCTCGTTGAGGTTAAAGAATACGCCGCTGGTGCGCGTAAGCGACGCTCCGCTATAGTCCAGCGCGGCTATGGTGTTCTCAAAGGTAGGAGCATCGGCGTTGCCGGCAATGGCGTCAACCTCCCTGCGCCCCTCGTCCATGCCGTACCTGAAAGCGGGCAGGTAGTGCTCATTTTTTATTTTGTCAAATGGAGTTGCTCCGTGCGGAGCGCCGAACTCCCCCAGCAGCGGGTTGCTGTCGGATGCCTCGCAGCCCGATAGCAGCGCAGCGGCAGCAGTGGTAATTAGCATAATTTTTTTCATAATAATTTTTTTTTGAAATCCAACCTACGGCACCAATTTTTCCAGCTTGCTTACGCTTTTTTCAATCTCCTCCTGCGGAAGCGAGTAGTTGGTCAGCTTGCCGGAGTAGTAGAGGTCGTAGGCCGACATATCAATCAGCCCGTGCCCCGACAGGTTGAACAGGATTGTTTTCTTCACGCCTTCTTCTTTCGCCTTTTTTGCCTCCCGAATAGTTGAAGCAATGGCGTGCGCCGACTCCGGCGCGGGAATGATGCCTTCGGCGCGGGCAAAAACGGTTGCCGCCTCAAAGCTTTCGAGCTGAGGAATATCCTGCGCCTCTATGAGTTTTTCGCGGTTGAGCTGGCTTACGATAGTACCGGCGCCGTGGTAGCGAAGGCCGCCTGCATGAATATCGGCCGGCTGAAAGTCGTGCCCCAGCGTGTACATGGGCAGCAGGGGAGTGGTGCCCACCTCATCGCCAAAGTCGTACTGAAACTGTCCGCGGGTGAGCTTTGGGCACGAGGCAGGCTCTGCTGCAATCACGCGCAGCGCCTTGCCCTCCGTGAGCTTGTGGCGCAAAAACGGGAAGGCAATTCCGGAAAAGTTAGAGCCGCCGCCAAAGCAGCCAATGACGACATCGGGAAATTCGTCCGCCATAGCCATTTGCTTTTCGGCCTCCAGCCCAATGACGGTTTGGTGCAGAATAACGTGGTTGAGCACGCTGCCCAGCGTATATTTGGTGTCCGGCGTGGATACGGCGGCCTCTATCGCCTCCGAGATTGCCGTACCCAAGCTCCCCGACGAGTTGGGGTGGAGGGACAAAATTTTGCGCCCGGCGTTGGTTTGGTTGCTGGGGGAGGGGATTACCTCGGCGCCCCAGGCGTTCATCATTGATTTGCGGTAGGGCTTCTGCTCGTAGCTAATTTTCACCATGAACACTTTCAGGTCAAGCCCAAAAAGTTTACATGCAAAGCTAAGCGCCGTACCCCACTGCCCTGCGCCTGTTTCGGTGGTAATGTGCTTCACGCCCTGCATTTTGTTGTAGTACGCCTGCGGTATGGCCGAGTTGAGCTTGTGCGACCCGACAGGGCTAACGCTTTCGTTCTTGAAGTAGATATGCGCCGGAGTATCCAAGGCTTTTTCAAGCGCGTAGGCGCGCACCAGCGGCGTTGGGCGGTAGATTTTGTACACCTCCCGCACCTCTTCGGGGATGTCAACGTAGCGCTCCTGCGTTACCTCTTGCAGGCAAAGCTCCTTAGCAAAGATAGGCTCCAAATCGGCTGCTACCAGCGGTTGCTTTGTGCCGGGGTTGAGCGGGGGCAGCGGCTTGTTTTTCATGTCGGCAACAATGTTGTACCATTGAGCGGGCAGCTCTTGCTCCGAAAGTAAGAATTTTTTAGGTTTTGTGCTCATAATTTTTGGTTTTAAAAGGATGAAAATTTCACCTGCAAACTTACATGAAAAAGCTGAGCTTTACAAGCTCGTGCACAAAAAAGAAGAGAGGGAAAATCAATTTTCCCTCTCCTCGATTTTTAGATGTGTGAATTTTTGAAAATCGGGAAAAAGTAAATATCTTTGCAAAAACTAATTGGAACGATGAAAAAAGAAATAGGAAAATGGTTTATGGACGTGGCTAAATATGTTGCTACGGCAATATTAATATCTTCGTTTTTGGGCGGGTTTAGTGAAAAGTGGATCATTTATGTAGTAGGCGCCATATTGGTTACATTGTGTTTTGCTATTGGGTTAGTGTTTATTTACGAAAAAAAATAGAGTTATGGATTTCATTATTTCAGCCGCATTTTTTATACTGTTCGCTTTTAGCGTATTAATGTGGTCGCGCACTAAATCGGGTAAAAAATATTTATCAGAAGGTTAGGTGTAATACAGTTTATGATACGAAAATTGCCGTGTTCGAATTTGAAAGTTTGGCAAAAAAAACTTTGCGCAAAATAAATCAATTTTTCCTTTGCCGTTTCGGAAATAATGCTTATGTTTGCAGTGAAGCTATAGAGCGAATTTGTTGAAGGCAATAGTCGGGTTCAAGTCCCGAATCGTTCACGACAGTAGGGTCGCCTATTTGGCGGTCGTACAGTCTGACTCCGCCGGTGATTTATCACCGGCATTTTTTTTATAGCTTATACATCTTGCTATTTTATTACAATCTTTTCAAATCCGGCAACGCCATCGTTTCTTCGTAAAAAATATATCCCTTTCGGTAGCGCGCTTACGTTAATTCTCTCGCCGGAAGCTGCTGCCTTACTGATAAGTATTCTTCCCAATAAGTTTACTATCTGAATTGGAACGCGCTTTTCTGTTTCAAAAACAATTGTGATGTAATCGCTTACAGGATTCGGATAAATCTTAAAGCTCTTAGCTACAGACAAATGCTCGACATCGGTAACCACCGGAATATCTGTAGTATCAGAAATATCGGGAGTATCGGGAGTGTCGGGGACATCAGGGACATCAGGGACATCGGGGACATCAGGGACATCAGGGACATCAGGAATGTCGGGAATGTCGGGAATGTCGGAGGTATCGGGAATCTCAACATCCGTAGAAGCAACCACCCGTATAACGCCGGCTGAGTATAGCAAATCGGTGCTCCAAGCAGCTCCTTCGGCAGCTGCCGGAAGGGTAATCGACGCAAATCGTCCCGTTACCGTCCCGTTAATATCCAGCAAATCAACCTGCGCTCCAATCGGAAAGACAGCAGCGTCAGCGCTTGAGGGCACAACCGTAAGATTTCCGTTGATGACGGCATTGCCCTTAACAATCAGCTTGTCGGAAGCGTTATCGTTACCGTTGACGCTACCGCTACCGTTGACGCTTACCTTCAGCGTTCCGTCGAGCGTAAGATTTTTTTCCAAAGTCAGCGTTCCGAGCGTGCTGCCTTCATGATATCCGGGCTTGATAACGCCGTTGGCAGCTACGCTGACGCTTCCTCCAATGATTCCGGTTCCGTTCAACTCGGCGCCGCTTTTTACGAGGACATTTGCCGTTCCGGTTGCGCTGCCTTCGGTATTGGCTACGGTCAGAATGCCTTCGCTTACTTCGGTTCCGCCGGTGTAGGCGTTGCTTCCGGATAGCGTTAGCGATGCAACTCCTGTCTTGGTCAGCTTGCCCGCTCCGCTGCCGATAGCGCCGCTGTAAGTTGTGGGAATGTTTTTGTTGCCAATAGTCAGGCTGTTTTTTCCGGCTATGCCTCCGCTTCCGCTCAGCGCGCCAAAAGTAATGCTTTGACCGGCAGAAGATTCTCCACCTCCATTGCTCGCGCAGTAGAGAGAAGTTCCGCTGCCTAAGCTGACTTCTACGCCGCTTAAATTTCGCGCAGCGGCGCTATTCAGGCGAATATCTCTGCCTGTAAAATTTACGGCGCCGGAAAATTCCGACCAATCGCAATTGAAATCGCTGCGCACGTAAGGGGCGTCGATATAAATTGTTCCGCTTCCGGTAAGTTTATTGGTAAAAATCCATCTTTGAGGCAAATACCAGTAAGCCGTTGCGCCTGCCGGTACGTCTATCGTATTGGTGAATGGGCCTGTAGTGCTTGTGGAGTTTACGTTGTACATGCGGAAAGCGCCTCCCTCCAGCGTGAGCTTCGCGCTGCCCAGCGACTGGCTGTTTGCGCTCACAGCGCCAAGCGCTAATGTTCCATTTCTTACGGTTACGCTATTGAGCGTGTTGCTTCCCTGTAAGTTAAGCGTTCCTTCACCTTCCTTTATCAGCAGGGCAGCAGGGCCGCTGATATTTGCCGAAAGCGTTAAGCTTGCGCCGGAAGCGGGTAAGCTAAGCGTAACGCTTCCGGCGAGCGAAACGCTTCGGTTTGAAGCGGATACGCCCGTCAGCTTGAGGTGCGCGTTGCTGATTTGCAAGCTGCTGCCCGCTCCCAAAGACGACGCCTCGCCTGAATTGCCAAGGTTGACAGCCTCAAGCGTTCCGCCGAGAAGCTGCGCTTCGCCGCTGTACGTATTGGTAACATTGCTGATTTGCAGCGTTCCTGCCCCTTCCTTTCTGAAGTAGCCACTACCGCCAACGCCACCTGCACCGCCAAAAGTATAGACGCTTTCGGTATTGACTGTGGTGTGCGCGGCAGGTAGCACTTCTGACATGGTAACAGATTTGCTGATAGCATTATCGTTGAATAAAACGGTATCGTCCGGTACAAAAATATCTTCTACGGCATTTTCTCCGGTGTTTTCTGCGGTGTTTTCTCCGGTATGTCGCAGGAAATTTTTTGTTTGAAAATCCCACGCCGCGCTGTGGCTACCGCTCCATACAACGTTGCCAGCCGAGCGGGTTTTCTGCAGGGCAAGCTTAACTTGGTTGTCCTCAAAAATCAGCGTATATGGCACTCCCTCAAGTCCAGCTACGCTGAAATTTGCGGCAGTAGCGTTAGCCGTTCCGGTGAAAACCACAAGCGTCAGGGTGTCCGGCTGCAAGTTGGTCAACGGATTTATGATGATGCTATGGTTGCTGCCTGCGACCGTAAAGTCCCCCTGAATTTTCAGGACGTCGTTTTTGAGCGGGTTTGCCTGGTCTACATCAAACGCCAGATTATTTCGTCCGGGAAGCGTGAGGTTTCCTGCGATAGTAAGCGTACCGAGCGAAGCTCCGCTTCCGGGTTCAATGCGTCCGCCTTCGGCGTTTAATCCGGTTTCGAGCGTAACGCCTCCGTTAAGCGCTCCGCTTCCGCCAACCACGCCGCGAGCATCCACCTGAACGGCGCTGGCCAACGTACCGTTGACCAGTAATCGTCCTTCGGAAATGCGCGTTTTTCCTGCGTAATCGTAATTTCCATTAAACGTTACATCGCCCTGCATTGATTTTACTACGTTGGTTGCTCCTGTTAGCTTGCCCGCTCCGCCGAAAGTATAATTCTTTCCTTTCGGATTCATTAGCCAAAGCGTAGATGGCGAAACACTTCCGGTTACGGCGATGCTGCTGTTCGGATTTTGCAAATCGAACATTGCGCTGATTCCGTTTACGGCAGCGGTCAGCTCGCCGCCGGTTAGCACCGTATCGGCTTTTTGTACCGGCGCAACAGGAGGTTTGGGCATATCGGCTGCCATGTAAAAGTCCACATCGGCTGTTTGGTAGTATCCGCGAGCGGTTGTCTGGTCGCGGTAAGCCGGGTTTTGCATCAGGCAGTAAATACGGTTGGCGGTTTCCTCCCAGGTTGATAAAACAACAAAGCCTGTACCGTCGGAGCGTGGACAAACCATTTCTTCGCGCCAGTCGCCGAGAATATCTCCCCAAAAAGCGGCTCTCCCGCCGGAGAGCGCTTTGAAGTAGTACTGCTCTTTTTCGTTGTAGAGGCTTGGCAGGTCGCGGTCGAACTTTTTTGTAGCAGCGTTGTACTTTTGAAAAGCCAGATTGCTTCCTGTGCTGTTAATTCCGCTAACTTCCCAGCGCGCCAAGCTCCCTCCCCACCACAGCGCTTCGCCGGGGAAGGTACCCGTTGCGCCCTCCATGGCATTGCCCTTGCAATCGTACAGCTGGTTAGCGTTCATGGTAGAAAAAAATTGCAGGCCTCGCCGCGTGGGGTCGAAGGCGGCGCAAATGCCGCGCCCCACGTCTCCCACCGCGCTCATGTAAAGCGCCTTGACCATATCGCCGTTCAGCGCGTCGAATAAGCCCATCCCTATAATGTTGGTCTGCTGGATGTAAAACTGTTCAAGCCCCGGCCTGTCGGGGTCAATATCGGCAAGGCAATGCCGGTCGCCGTGCGACACGTCTTCGGCATAGTAAAGGTAAGAGCCGTTGTCGTCAAGTACATAGCTGATTTCTACAACCTCGTCTTTTCCGTCGCCGTCAACATCGGCTGCGCGCACCTGGTGGCTTTCGTATTCGGTATCTTCCTTCAGGAAGCGGCAGCGCCAATCTTCTACCAGCTGATTATCGGCAAAGTGCCATGCGGTATATCCTCCGGTCATTTGTCCGGATACTTGGCGGTTTTTGTACTGGTAAACCAGCGAGGGGCGAATGCCGTTCAGGTAAGCGATAATAAAGTGCCCGCTAATATTTTTCCACTTGTCGCTGCGCAGCGTAGCAATTTCGGCAGCCAGCGGGAGCGATACGGTATCCATCAAGCAGCCGGTTTGTCCGTTTACAATAGCCACCCACTGCGGCGCAGAGCCTGCCGTGCTGCGGTAGTCGGTAACCTGTCCGTTGGCGCCGGTCATTACCGTCCCGTCGGCAAAGGTTGTACCTTCCGAAACCGCCATCAGCACTTCGGCGTGGCTGTCGCCGTCCATGTCAAACGCCGTAACCATATCGTTGTGGCCGTCGCAAATTTTCACGTTGTAGCCCATATCTACGCGCCAAAGGAATTGTCCATCGGCAGAATACGCCTCCACCTTGGGCGAAATATAATCGCTGTTGTCCGATCCGGCTTCGTCTTCGACCGCAGCGCCGTAATTTTGCCGGTCAACCACAAAATCGTACCGGCCATCGCCGTCAAGGTCTGCCGGCCAGCAGAACTTCATCTCCATTTTCAGGTCGTTGGTTTCGCCATCAACCGGCTGATAGCTAATTTCTTTTACAATGCGGTGAGCGAGTGAACTGGCTGGTAACGACCAGCTTCCGTCTTCGTCGCCTTCCGCAGCCCCGTAAACGGGCTTTACGAAGTAGCGCGAAGCAAGCTCGATATTCGGAATGCTCCCCGCCCAGCAGGTAGCGCTGCCAACGGGCGTGGCGTTTAGCTTTACCGGCGCATTTGCGCCTTGCTGCCTGTAAACGTTGAATTTAATGCTGTCGGGGTCGGTGGCAAAAAGCCTCCAGGATACAAATAATCGGTTGCCCCCCTTGTTGATGGCAACCACGCCCCTGTCAAGGCGCTCTGTTTGCCGTTGCGCTAAAGCCGGCAGGGAAAATATTATTAACGATAAGAATATTAAATTTTTCATGGTGAAAATAATTTTTGATGGTGTTACCCGTAAGCTGGAGCATACGGTTAGTAAAGTGCCGTCCCTGCGGGATTTGCACGGGAGTGACATCCGCGTGTCCACACACGCAAAACCCCGCAGGGGTGACACTCTATTATTATCCGTAAGCTAAAGCATACGGTTAATAAAGTGTCGTCCCTGCGGGACTTGCATGGGAGGGACATCCGCGTGTCCGCACACGCAAAACCCCGCAGGGGTGACACTCTATTAACCGTATGCTTCAGCATACGGGTGCGGGTACGGGTGCGGGTACGGGTACGGGTGCGGGTGCGGGTGCTACCGCTCCGTTTTTCCGTCA
>JAISAC010000209.1 GCA_031266935.1 Prevotellaceae bacterium | reverse complement strand
ACACACACACACACACACACACACACACACACACACACACACACACACACACACACACACACACACACACACACACACACACACACACACACACAGCGCTCAGCAAGTTAGCCTCTATTGCGCGTACGCGTATCATAATAAATTTCCCTTTACAAAGCAAGAATTTCAGCACATTTATTTTCTTAAAAAGAGTAGCTCCGGCCACCCCGCAGGAAGCTGCTCTTTTTTTTGTCGCGCTGCACCGGTCGCTATTTTCCCGACTACCAAGTCTATCCTATCCACCATATATACCGTATCGAAGAAAAATCAACCTGAATACCATTATGCTAAAACAAACATGAGCACAAAACAATTACTTGTGCTGCCTGCACTTTTTTTGCTTGCAGGCAGCCTCGCGGCGCAGGAATACATTACCGTGAGCACGCAAAGCACCAGCCTTGCGCTGAGGATTTCCGATAAGAAGCAGCTGGAGCAAGTTTACTTCGGGAGTCGGCTAAAGAACGATGAAGAATTGAAGGCCGTAGCGCTGCCCGCCGTAAGCGCCTACTCGACGTTTGGCGGCACCCACACCTTTGAGGCCGCGCTGCGCGCCGTGCAGGCCGACGGCAACACCTCCACCGAATTGCGGTATGTTGCGCACCGCACGGAAAAGCGCGACGGAAACATCGTCCGGACGGTTATTTCGCTCAAGGATGCCTACTACGCGCTCAGCGTTGACCTGTGCTACCAAGCCTACCAAAAAGAGAATATTATTGAGCAGTGGGTGGAGGTAACGAACCATCAGGCGAAGAGCGTTACGCTGCACAACTTTGCCTCGTCCGACCTGTCGTTCAGCGCGGCGGAGTACTACGTTACGCAGTTCCACGGGAACTGGGCGGAGGAGATGAATATGAGCCGGCAGCGCTTGGATGAGGGTATCAAGATAATTGATTCCAAGCTGGGGGTTCGCACTAACCAGTTTACGCACCCCTGCTTTCTGCTGTCGCTCGGCAGTCCGGCAACGGAGGATTACGGCGAGGTGGTGGGCGCAACGCTGGCGTGGCCGGGCAGCTTCCAATTCTGTTTTGAGGTTGACCCGCAGAAGCGGCTCAGGGTGCTGTCGGGCATTAACCCTTACGCCTCGAGCTACACGCTGGAAAAGGGCGAGGTCTTCAAAACTCCCGCTTTGCTATATACCTACAGCGGCAACGGCACGGGTGAGGTCAGCCGCAGGTTTCACCGGTGGGGGCGGCAGTATGGGATAAAGAATGGCAGCGGCGAGCGCAGCATTTTGCTCAACAACTGGGAGGCCACCTACTTTGACTTTGACGAAGCCAAGCTGGTGCAGATTATTGACGATGCCGCCCGAATGGGCTTTGAACTTTTTCTGCTCGACGACGGCTGGTTTGGGAGCAAGTACCCGCGCAACGGCGACAACGCCGGCCTTGGCGACTGGCACACCAACACGCAAAAATTGCCACACGGTCTGCCGTTCCTGATAGACGAGGCGCACAAGCGTGGCTTGAAGTTTGGGATTTGGGTAGAGCCGGAGATGGTCAACCCGCAGAGCGAGCTGTACGAAAAGCATCCCGACTGGATAATCACGCAGCCACATCGCGAGCAGAGCTTGCAGCGCAACCAGCTGCTGCTGGACTTGAGCAACCCGAAGGTGCAGGAGTTTGTGTTCAATACCATTGACCGCATCCTCACCGAAAACGCGGGCATAGACTACGTGAAGTGGGATTGCAACCGGTACGTCACCAACTCCGGCTCGCAATATCTGAAACCCGAGCGTCAATCTCACCTGTGGATTGACAACGCCAACAGCATTTTGGAGGTGATGGCAAAAGTCAGCGCGAAGTACCCCAACGTTTGCTTCATGGCGTGCTCCGGCGGCGGCGGTCGTATGGACTACGGCAGCATGAAGCACTTTGACGAGTTTTGGATAAGCGACAGCAACGACCCGCTACAGCGCATTTTCACGCAGTGGGGCGGTCAACATTTTTTTCCTGCCATTGGTATGGCCAGCCACGTTTCGGCTTCTCCCAACCACATTTCTGGCCGAAGCACCCCGCTGAAGTACCGATTTGACATAGCAATGGCGGCCAAGCTGGGCATGGACATGCAGCCGGTGCAGATGACGGAGGAGGAAAAAGCATTTTCGCGCAACGCCATCAGCGTTTACAAGCAAATCCGCCCGACCATTCTGTACGGCGACCTGTACCGGTTGCTCTCGCCCTACACGCACAACCGCACTTCCTACATGTACGTGTCGGAGGATAAGAGCGAAGCTGTATTGTTCAACTTTTTGGTTAGAAAAAATATTAACGGCGACAGGGAGGCGGTGCTGTTGAAAGGTTTGGACGCCGATAAAAACTACACGCTAACGGAAATCAACAGGGAGAGCGAAAGCAAGTCGCGGGTTTCGGAGTACGAGGGCAAGACGTTCAGCGGCGACTACCTGATGACGGTAGGGCTTCGGTTTGCCATGTACAGCGAGTACGAGAGCGTGGTGGTGCGGCTGAGTCAGGATTTACAGGATTAGGAGATTAGCAGGATTGCCCCTCTGCGGCATTGTTTTTCTGTTGAATACTCCCCCCTGTCGGAGGGACAAATAATGTCCAACTAATAAAGGCTTAGTTAATAAGTGGAAAAAGAGTGATTTTTAGCGTAAAAGAAGCGTAAAGTAAAAAGTTGAAGTAATGATAAATGTAGCGATACGGTTTATATTGAGAGCAATAGCACTTAACGTAAGGCGGCTATACCTGTCTGCAAGCTTGCTGCATGAAAAAATGCCACGGCAGTATCTCTGCTGCAAGCAGCGTACAGTAGTCGCGCCTCAGTACAGGAAACGATTTACCATTTGGGAGTTGGGGAAGAATAAATTCACCAAATAAAAAATATTTATATATGAAATATAAAAAAATATTATTTGCAGCAATTCTTGGAAGTATGTTATATAGCTGTACATCGAATAAAAACGCTGACGATTTGTTTTTGGAAAAGAGCATTAAATCGGATGCGAAGTTCCTACAAGCGGATACTATTGGATTCTTTGAAGATTTAATATATGCAAGAGATTTCCATGTTTATCAAGACAGCATACTAATAGTACGAAATCGCAAATATGAAGATGTGTATTTTCTGGAATTTTATAATCTACCCCAAGGGAAATTATTAAAAAAGATGTTCCGATTAGGAAATGGCCCGAATGAAATGTTGAGCGCCAAAATTGAAATAAATGGCAATCTATTAACAGCTGTTGATTACGTAAAAGATCAAGTAGCGCTTGTAAATATAGATTCTGTTTTGCAGGATTCATTATACCAAATCAATCCGAACCGGTACTATACACATTCTCCAACAGTAGTTCAATACAAAGAGAATCAATATCTTGTCCTGAATCCGCATTGTTTTAAAGATCGTGAATTAGGGATTGACAATAAAGCGTCCCGATTTATTGTAACGAGTAAGAAGAATATATATGTAGAAAAAAATGAATATCGGTATTATACATGGAATGTTGTGGCTAATGGGCTTATTATAACAAATTATCAGAAAAACATCATTGCTTTTGCTCCGATTCACAGGCCTGAAATTGAGATCTATGATGATGATTTAACCCTGTTAAAGCATATCCATGGTCCGGATAAATTGCCTCCAAATTACAGAATTGTTAATGATTTTGATAATAATGAAATTCTTTTCAAAAAAGATTATATACCTTACACTTATTTAAATTATTGTACAAATGAGGATTTCTTTTATTTAACGTATATGGGTGATTACTTGCATCCTTCCAAAGGAGAAAATATGGAAGACTACCCATTGTGGGTATTCAAATTTGACTGGAATGGAAATTTCATAGGCAGCTATTTTTTGGGACGCTATGTATCCTCAATCTCCTTGAGCGCGGACGGTAAAAGTTTTTACGCAACAGCTATTAGTGAAGAAAAGAATCCATTTTTAATAAAATTTGCAATAAAATAAAGAATAAGTTTTATATAATGCTATTAGTTGATTTTTTGTTCTGCTGTAGTCCGAATAAAAAAGTTGAAAAAAATATGATGAAAAACATAAATATTTATATATCAAATAATTACATGAATAGAAATTCTATTAGACACCTTAATATTGGTTGATAATGCCTATGAAGAATTTTTTCTGGCTTTTACTCGTACCCTGCTTTTGCCTCGCCTGTGGAAATCATTATCCCTGGGAGGTAGAGGAGGCTTTGCTGCAGGCGGGCAAGAACCGGCGCGAGCTGGAGAAGGTCTTGAAGCATTACGGTAGCAACCCTGCCGACAGCTTGAAGTATAAAGCCGTCGAATTTTTGATTGCTAACATGCCGGGCAAGTATTCCGAATACTACGACGCGCCGTGGAATGACGTTGCAACGGTATGCCTGCGCCGGACAAGCTCGTCGGATATACAAAGCGTATTGGAAACCTATAAGCTGGGCGCTCCCGTAACGCGCGAAGATGTAAAATGCATCACAGCCGGCTACCTTATCGGCAACGTAGAGCTGGCTTTTCGCGCATGGCAGGATAAGCCGTGGGGCAAGCATATTTCGTTTGAAACATTTTGCGAAGAAATTTTGCCTTACAGGGTTAGCACGGAGCCGCTGGAAAATTGGCGCGAAAAAGCGCTGGCCAGCTTTGCCGACATAGATAAAGCGTTGAGGGAAGATTCGACAATGACGGCAGTAAGCGCATGCGCAGCAGTCAACAAGCTGCTGCCCCAGTTCCGGTTAGATAGAGATTTTCCGGCAATGAGCTACTCTCAGCTGATGGCAAGCACAAGGAGCGTGTGCAGCGGAGAAACAGCTTTGGCAGCGTTTGTAATGCGCGCGCTGGGTATTCCGGTTACGATAGACTTTACGCCGTACTGGGCGCAGGTGCCCTACGGGCATGACTGGAATAGCGTATGCGACAGCTCCGGCAGGCATATTTCCTTTATGGGAACGGAAACCAATCCGTATGAGCCGCATCAGGGTACTATTATACTTAAAAGCAAAGCCTACAGGAAAACATTTGCCCACAATCGCATTGTTGCTGCAAGCAAAAAAGATATTCCCCCGCTGTTTAATAACAATATAAAAGACGTATCGACAGAGCATAAGGGCTGTACGGATGTAAAGATTCCGGCTATATACCGGGCAGCAGCGCCAACCGGCTACGCTTACCTTGCCCTGCTCCATGACAGCCAATGGAATATAGCTGCGTACGGAAGCGCAGATTCCGCGTACCTCAATTTTCCGGCGGTTGGAAAAAATGTTCTCCATTTGCCGGTGTACTACACGGATGGTAGCCAATACCCGGCAGGGTCTCCGTTTTTGGTTGACAGCAACGGGCATACGGCTACTTTTAGCGCCGATTCGCCGGATAGCCTGCTAACGTTTTCTGCAGTAGCTCCGGACGACGACCATCCGTACTTTTTCCGTATGGTTGGCGGCGTTTTTGAAGGAGCAAACAAGCAGGATTTTTCGGATGCAAAAGTAATTCATACGGTAAAAAGGATGCCGGATATGTACAATAGCGTGAGGCTATCCGGAAAGCACACCTACCGCTACGTGCGCTACAAGTCTCCGGAAAATGGAGTTTGTAACGTTGCCGAAGTGGAGTTTGCCGGAATTTTCGGGAAAAAATTAGAGGGTGTACACATCGGCACTGCGGGGTCATTTGGCAATTTAGGGCAGACAGGCGACAACGTATTTGATGGCAATATTGCTACTTTTTACGATGCCGCCGAAGCCTCTGGTGCATGGACAGGGCTGGATTTGGGAGAACCGCAAAGGATTACCGAAATACGCTATATGCCTCGCGTTGAGGGGTATGGAATTTATGTGGGGCACGAGTACGAGCTGTTTTGTTGGGGTAAAGACAGCTGGAAATCGTTAGGCAAGCAAACAGCCGCCGGTACGGCTGTAGAATTTCGAGCGCCGTCGAAAGCGCTGTTTTACCTCGTCAACCTCACGACGCAGAAGAAAGGTAGAGCATTTTATATGTCCAACAAGCAATCGTTTTTTTAGGATGAGCGTATTAATATGAGAAAATGATTGATTTTTAGTGTCATAAGGAAGCGTAATGTAAAAAGTTGAAGTAATGATAAATGTAGCGATAGGGTTTATATTGAGAGCAATAGCGCTTAACGTAGGGCGGCTATGCCTGCCTGCAAGCTTGCTGCATGAAAAAACGCCGTGGCAGTACCTCTGCTGCAAACAGCGTAAAATGGTCGCGCCGCAGTACAGGAAACGATTTACCATTGCCATTTATTGATAGCACACGGATTGAACAGATTGAACAGATGAAAACGGATATTTCAAAATTCATGTTCTGCCAATTTATTAATTAAAAATCAAATTATTATGAAAAATGTAAGGTGCACAAGTATTGCAGCGGCAATAGCCGTAGCGGTTGTTGCAGGTTGCGTGGCGGCAGGATGCCGGACAGCAAAAGTAAGCGTTGATGCCGGTAGCCTAAGCCTGATTGCGCCCAGCGGAGAGGTAATTGCCGATGGCATACACGCGCTAAAAGAGGAAACCTCGCTGGTTTTGCAGGCAAATACTAAAGCTGCTAAGAAGGTGGAGATTATAGCGGTAAGCTACCTGCCCGTTCCCAAGGGATACGCTGCTATTGTGGAGTATCTGGATCCAAAAGGGATAAATGGCAAATATTTTAAAGCCAATGGTCTGTCGGGTAAAATCAAAACCAAATCAAAACAATTGACGACGATTTCGTACGCGAAAAATCAAGATGAAAGTACCCAAGGCGAACAGCCGTTGCCCTACTTGACTTGCATTGCCGACGGCGCTTGCTCGGGTTGTAGCATAGAGGCGGTGTATGACGAAAGCGACAACGTTGTGCTCGTTACATGCAGCTGCGACGACTGCTCAATTAAAATGGATTATAGCAGCATATTTTTAAAACAACCTCAAAAATGAAAGGAAAATCAAGCTGAAAAAAATACTATTTGTTTACGTAAATAACTAATTATCATGGGAAAGTACATATTTATTTTGCTGTCACTGCTGGTTGTATATTGCTATATTGCTGCAATAGTGAGCATTGCAAAGAGGCTAAAAAGTAATCCGAGGTCGGTTAATCCAGTTTGGCTGTGGGTTATTCTTTTACTTCCGGTAGCAGGTCCTGCTATTTACCTCTTTGGGGGGAGCTACAAGCATACCGCTCAAACGTAACAGGAGTGGCGTATAAGCAAATCCGCCCGACCATGATAATGATTTTCAACGGATTTGATACATTACCAGACGTTCTTTGACATATTGGTTTACACGCATTTTGTAAGGTTTTAGCGGATAGT
Organism: Prevotellaceae bacterium; assembly: GCA_031266935.1. Lineage (GTDB taxonomy): Bacteria > Bacteroidota > Bacteroidia > Bacteroidales > UBA932 > JAITMY01. The sequence continues at coordinate 14,088 of JAISAC010000209.1, read as the reverse complement.
TAGGCAATTCGGAAAATGCGCCTGCAAAAGTTGGCGCTATTTGGCAAAAATGATTACTTTTGTCGGAGAAGATGCTATAAGAAAATGTGGAGAAATACTGACGTTGGTATATATTTTCAACTAACAATTCAACTAACAATTCAAATATCATGCAAACTTACCAAGTAGATACGCACATTTCGCGGGATGGGATGATTTCCCTTTCGTCGATGCCGGACTTGCACAACAAGCGGGTGAGGCTGGTTATTGTTCCGCTAGAAGAAAAGAAAGCGGCGGACAGCGTTGGGGATGCTTCGGAAGACACGCCCAAATTTGTGCGCGAATACTCCGAAAAATTGAAAACGCTAAGCGGCGAGGAGGCCGAAAAGTTTAAGAAGGCAAATCCAATGCCGGAATTTTTGAGAAAATGCTCCGGCTTGTCGGAGAAAGATTTTTTGGCTGGCGTCTCCGATGGCAGGCAAGAAACCCTCAAAGACACCCTGCGATACGAGTATTTGAAAAAAAAGTACGGTATAGGGAAAATGTACGCTAAGGAAGAGGTAGATGATGCACGATATGAATACTTAATGGAAAAGCATAAATGATGAAAGCATTGATAGACACCAATGTCGTTGTAGATGCCGTGCTGTACAGGCGCCCTTTTTATGGAGCGGCAGTAGCCATTATGCAGAAGGTGCACGAAGGTAAGCTGCAGGGATTTATTTCTGCTTCGGCTGCTACCGATATTTTTTACCTCCTGCAAAAGGTTATGGGGCAAAAACAAGCGACGGACGCTTTGGAGAGCTTGTTGGCGTCTCTTGATGTACTTCCCGTTGACGCCGTAGATATTCGTAGCGCCTTATCATGGCGATGGGATGATTTTGAAGATGCCGTTCAGGCGCGAGTGGCTTTGCAAAATAAGATGGATGTTATTGTAACAAGAAATGTAAAAGACTATGGCGAGATAGAGCATGTAAAATCTATCACCGTTCTATCACCGCCTGACCTTATTCGCAGCTTGAGGTAGCGACAAGGTAGCTATCTGCTGAACAAAAAGCGTGTAAACCAATATTGAGGTTTACACGCTTTTTTTATGCCCGTACGCAGGCATAATTGGGCTAATTACAAAAATTCAAAATTCATAATTCAAAATTTCAAAAAACAATGCTACGAACATCAATTATCGGTTTCTTGCTCATGGCAGCAAGCATGCAGGCGGCGCGGGCTGCCGAGTATTCTGTTACTTCTCCTAACGGAAGGTTAAAGGTTACGCTGAACACTACGGACGGCGACAAAACGACCTACGCCGTGTCGCTACTGAAGGACGACGGGGCGTGGCGGCCGCTCATTAGCCCTTCGCCCATCTCTATGACCATAAAGGACAGGTTTGTTTGGGGCGGAAAGGATGCGACTATATCCCGAGTAACCTTTGATACGGTTGCGGGGCGCGTTAGCCCGCTGCCGGTTGGCAAAACCTCGTCGCTGGTGGAGTCGTACAGGGAGGTGGCCATTCGCTACGCCCAGGGCTACTCCATAGTAGCGCGCGCCTACAACGAGGGGGTGGCCTACCGCTTTGTTTCGCACGTTACCGCGAGCGCGAGGCTTTACGTGGCCAACGAAGAGGCCAACTTTACCTTTGCCGAGCCGGTAAAGGTGTGGTATCCTGCCATGAGCGGCAGCGAGGGTACGGGCGAAAACTACGAGCGCTGGTACACTCCCTTCCCCAGCATTGCCGCTATCAACGAGAGCATGGTGAGCCGCGAGAGCGACTTTACGTGGTGCGTAACGCCGGCGCTGTTTGGGTTTAACGGCGGCGCGGGCGTGAAGGTGGCCATCACCGAGGCCGACCTCCACCACTACCCAACGCTCTACCTGCGGCGCGGCAGCCCCACGGGCATGAAGGGGCGCTGGTCGTTCTACCCTAAGGAGACTACGCCCGGCAGCGCCTGGGACGGGCCTAAGGTTTTGTCGCGCGAGGACTACCTTGCGGTGAACACCGGCCCCCACCGGTACCCGTGGCGGGTGATTATTGTGGCGGAGGAGGACAAGTCGCTGCTCGCCAACCAGCTTGTGCTCATGCTGTCGTCGCCCCCAAAGGAGGGCGAAGACTTTGGCTACGTGCTGCCCGGAAAGTCAACGTGGGAGTACTGGCACGACGCGGAGCTCGAAAATCCCAGGGTGCCATCGGGTTGGGACAACATCAGCATAGAGGGGCGCGGGTTTAACCTGTACAAGGAGTACGTGGATTTTGCCGCCCGGTACGGCATAGCGTACTTTACGATAGACACCGACGGGCGAAATAACCTCACCGACAGGGACGAAAAAAGGCTGGTGGCCTACGCCGATTCGTTAGGCGTTAAGGGGGTGAAGTGGAACTACATTGCCAACTTTTTGGCGCTAAGGGATCAGCAGGGCCGCAACCTCCTGCAGGAGTTCAAGGAGCGAAATTTTTCGTGCATCAAGGTTGACTTTTTTTACCGCTCCGACCAGCAGGCCAACGAAGACCTTGAGTGGCTGGCGCAAACGGCGCACAGCTCCAAGCTGACGCTGCTGCTGCACGGCTGTCCGCTGCCGCACGGGCTGCACCGCACCTACCCCAACATCCTTAGCTACGAGGCGGTGGCGGGCACCGAGAACTACAAGTGGGACGGGCGCGACGACCCGCGCCTGCCCGACGCCAAGTACCACGTGGAGATACCCTTTATTCGCCAGCTGGTTGGGCCGATGGACTACACGCCCGGCTCCATGCGCAACGTGCACAAGGAGGAGTACTCTCCCAAGAACGGCGTGCCCATGAGCGTTGGCACCCGCGCCCACGAGCTGGCCATGTACGTGATGTACGACATGTACATTGCCTACCTCTGCGACAACCCGATGGAGTACGGCAAGCATCCGGAGGTGATGCGCTACCTCTCTGCCGTGCCCGTAACGTGGGACGAGAGCGTGGCGCTGGACGGAAAGGTGGGCGAGTACGCCCTGATGGCCAAGCGCAAGGCCAAGGACTGGTACGTGGCCGGCATGGTCAACGACCAGCAGCGTATGCTCACGGTGGACTTCTCATTCCTGCAGCCGGGAAAAAACTACAGCGCAAAAATATTCAAGGATGTAGGCTACGAAACGGACAGAGACGCTAAGGTTATGGCCGTGGACAGCTTTGCGGTAACCGCCTCCGACAGGCGCGAAGTGTCGTGCGTACGGGAGGGTGGATTTGTTATGCAGCTTTTTGCACCGGATGATCCCGACGACCCCGACAATTCCGGCAATCCCGACGACCCCGGCAACTCCGACGACCCCAACGACCCCGATAACCCCAACGACCCCGATAATCCCGATAACCCCACGGCGGTAAACGGGCGCAGCGCCGGCAGCCGCCCCGGCGTGGTAGTGCTGCGCAACGCCGATAGCGTAAGCCTGACCATCAGGAGCGCGAGCAACATCAGCGCCGTTTCGGTGGTTAACATGCAGGGCGCGGTGGTGGCGGTAAAAAAATATGCGGGCAGCTCTCCCGAAGAAGTAATCGACGTTGAGCGGCTGCCTCCGGGTGCGTACGTGGTAAGCGTGGAGACGAGCTCCGGCGCTTACGCCGCAAAGTTTCTCAAGTAGTTTTTCTCTCTCTATTTATTCACAATTAAAAAAGTTATGCGTATGAAGAAAAAATTTTCAATCGAACCGAGGCGTTTACGCCGCAACAATTTCTCAGGTAGTTTTTTATTATTTACATCAAAAAAGTTATGCGTATGAAAACAAGATTTTTAATCGGAATGATGGCCGCTGCGGCGGCCATGCTGGGCGGCGCTTTTGGCTTGCGAGCCGAAGAGCCTGTGTCGGCAATTGCAACTGCTGCCTTTCAAAAGGTAGATAACCCCCTGAAAGGACTTTTCCCGCTTGGCAACAACGTGTGGGCAGGGAGCGGCGTGATATGGGGTGATTACAACAACGACGGCTATCCCGACCTCCTGCTCTGGGGGTATGAAGATGGAAAGGGTCATTTTGCCAAGCTGTACAGGAACAACGGCAACGAGACCTTTACCGACGTTACGGTAGAGGCGTTTGGCGGCCAGCTGCCGCAGGTAGCCCGCGGCGCGGCGGTGTGGTTTAGCTACAACAATGACGCCAACATAGACCTTGTGATACTTGGCGACGACGGTGGCGGTAAAACCGAAGTATTTGCAAACAACGGCGACGGAACGTTTGCAAAGGTAGAAAATACCTCGCTTCCGGGGCTAACCAGCAGCGATAACGGCCATCCCAACCAGATACTCGGCGCTGCCGACTACAACAAGGATGGATACGACGACCTCCTGCTGATGGGCAACGGCAACGTTTTTGCCCTCTACAAAAATAACGGCGCAGCCGGAGGCTTTACCGAGCAAACCGACATATTTGACGACGGCAACCTTCCGTCGGCAAATCAGGGAACGCTTGCGTGGGGCGACTACAACGGCGATGGCTACCCCGATATTCTGTTCAACGGAGGCGACGGCAAAACCGGCATTTACGCCAACAACGCCGGCGCAAGCTTTACCTACACGGCATTGGGAAGCCCTCTCAACGTGGGAAAAGTGACGTGGATTGACTACGACAAAGACGGTGATTTGGACGCTCTGATTACGGGCTATAGCGGTGGATACGTAGCCGACTTGTACCAAAACAACGGCGGAACGTTTACGCTGGTTAACAATCATGGTATTCCTGCCAACGCAAAAGCCGATATTGCTGTTGTTGACCTCAACGGCGACGGCTACGATGACGTTGTGCTGGTGGGCGAGCCGGACGACATTAGCGGCATATACTACAACGCACAGAACGGAACGTTTGGCGCGCGTACTACGGTAGAGGGCTGGCCAAACAACATGAGCTTGGCCAGAATAGCTGTTGCCGACTACAACGGCGATGGGCTTTTGGATATTGCGCTAAATGCTCGTAACGGCGGCAACACTGCCGTGTACAAAAACACCGGCACGGCAAACGCGCCTGCATTTACGAAAGTGCTCAACCTTGTTCCCAATGCTGTGCAGCTACCTAACGATGTATGGGCAGGCAGCGGCGTTATGTGGGGTGATTACAACAAAGACGGCTACTCCGACCTGTACCTGTGGGGATACCAAAATGGCGTAAAGAGCCTTGGGCAGCTCTACAAAAACAACGGCGACAACACCTTTACCGATGTTACCGAGGAGATGTTTGGCGATGCTGTTACGGGGGTTGACCGCGGCTCGGCGGCGTGGTTTAACTACGATAACGACGGATGGCCTGACTTAGTGATGTACGGCGACAAGGGCGGCTCCCATACCAAAGTCTTTGTAAACAACGCCGGCGCAGGCTTTACGGAGGCAGGCAGCACCTCGCTTAAAGATTTGCAGAGCGGGAGTAACGATTACGTAACCAGAACTATTGCCACAGCCGACTACAACAAGGATGGCTACGACGACGTACTGCTGATGGGAGCGGAATCGTACGACGGTACCAAAGCCTTTCTTCTTTACAAAAACAACGGTAGCGGTGGCGGCTTTACCCTGCAGGACAACCTGCTTGATGGCGGTAACTTTCCGCAGGCCAATAACGGCTCGGTGGTTTGGGGCGACTACAACAACGACGGCTACCCCGACATTCTGGTTGTTGGCAAAGCGAGCGATAATACGCGCTACACCGGCATATACGCAAACAACGCCGGCGCAAGCTTTACCTACATACCGCTGGGAAGCCCGGTGGATATTGGCTCGGCGGCATGGATAGACTTCGACAAAGACGGCGCGCTCGACGTGCTGGTTACAGGTGATAACGACGGTCGTCATACGTACTTGTATAAAAACAGCGGAGCGCCCGGCTATACGTTCAGCGAAGTGAGCAACCACGGTATCCCTGCGGCTGCAAGAAGCGATATTTCCATTGCCGACGTTAACGGCGACGGCTACGATGATGTTGTGCTGATTGGCGAGCCGGAAATCAGCGATGTATATTACAACAACGGCGACAGCACGTTTACGCCTGCCGGCATGAGCTGGACAAAAAATATGGGCAAGGGCAGGGTGGACGTTGCCGACTACGACAAAGATGAGCTTTTGGATATTGTTGTAACGTTCCGCAACGAAACCGCCGTGTATCGGAATACGGGCATTACTCCGGGTACTGACCCCGGCACTGACCCCGGCACTGACCCCGGCACTGACCCCGGCACTGATCCCGGCACCGACCCGGGCACCGACCCCACCGACACTGCCCCTTCTGTTGAGGGCTATCCGACCTTCAAAAAGGTGGAGCTTCCGTTGAAGAGAATGTCGTTTAACGAAGAGGTTTGGGCCGGCAACGGTATCATCTGGGGCGACTACAACAGGGATGGCAAGCCCGACCTGCTGCATTGGGGTTACGAGAACAACAAGAGCGGCATAGCGAAGCTCTACAAAAACGCCGGCAACGGCCTCTTTGACAACGTTACCGATGAGGTGTTTGGCGGGGCTATTGTGTCGGGCGATAGAGGCTCTGTGGCGTGGCTCAACTACGACGGCGACGAATGGCCGGACATTGTGGCGTACTGCGATAGGAGCGGCTCTCATACCCGTATCTTCAAAAACAACGGCGGCGAAAGCTTTACGGAGGTTACGCTGGATGACTCGAACCGGCCGGCGCAGCTGCAAACCGGTAGTAACGACTTTAGCACCCGAACTATTGGCGTGGCCGACTACAACAAGGATGGCTACGACGACCTCCTGCTCATGGGAGCCTACGAGATGAACGGCGCCAAGGCTTTTCTGCTCTACCGGAACAACGGCGCAGCCGGAGGGTTCACCTTGCAGGGCGCCGTGTTCAACGACGGATACTTCCCGTCGGTAAACAACGGCTCTGTAGCTTGGGGCGACTACAACGGCGACGGCTACCCCGACATTCTGTTCAACGGTAAGGGCGATGGCGATGTGCGCTACACCGGCATCTACAAAAGCAACGCCGGCGCAAGCTTCACCTACGAGGCGCTGGGAAATCCCTTAGAGCTTGGCACGGCAATGTGGATAGACTACGATAAGGACGGCGATCTTGACGTGCTGGTGGCTGGCTACGACGGCAGCGCATATCAGGCTTACCTGTACCGCAACGCAGGCGAAGGCGGCAGCTACGCATTTACCCAGGTGACCGACCACGGTATTCTCGGAAGCGCCAAGGGCGACATTGCCGTTGCCGACATCGACGGCGACGGCTACGACGATGTTGTGCTGGTAGGCGAGAATGACGCGAGCAACATATACCTCAACAACGGAGGCAACGGCACGTTTACGCCGTCCGACCTGATGGGCTGGCCGAAAAGCATGAGCCAAAGCCGGGTGGACGTTGCCGACTACGACGGCGATGGGCTGACGGACGTTGTGGTGTCGTCCCGCAGCAATACGGCGCTGTACCGGAATAAGGGCACGGCAACCGCTCCCGCTTACAGCGTGGTGGCCAGACCTGTTTCCTTTAACGGCTTTGCGGCGCTTCCCAGCGAGCTGTGGGCCGGCAGCGGGCTTATCTGGGGCGACTACAACAACGATACCTACCCCGACCTGCTGCTCTGGGGATTCGACGGCGGCAGCCACATCACAAAGCTGTACAGGAACAACGGCGACAGCACCTTTACCGAGGCCACCGTGGAGGCCTTTGGCGGAAAGCTGCCGCAGGTTGCCCGCGGCGCTGCGGCGTGGTTCCGCTACGATAACGATGATAATCTCGACCTCGTGATATACGGCGACGGCGGCGGATTCCACAACAAGGTATTCAGGAACAACGGCGACGGCGCTTTTGAGGAGGTAACGGAAGATGTAACGGGTCTCCCGAAGCTGAACAACTGGGGCAACGGAGGCAGCGGCAACGAGCACCTCACCAAAACCATCGGCGCTGCCGACTACAACAAAGACGGCTACGACGATATTCTGTTCATGGGCGCGCCCGATGACGGCAGCAAGCTGTTTGCGCTCTACAAAAATAACGGAGACGGGACTTTCACTCGGGAAGCTACTCTGCTGGACGGCGCTGATTTTCCGCAGGTGAACGACGGTTCTGTGGCGTGGGGCGACTACAACAAGGACGGATACCCCGATATTTTGTTCAACGGCAGCGACGCTATTGGCCTCAAAGCGGGCATTTACGTAAACAACGGCGGCGCAAGCTTCTCCTACGTGGAGCTGCCCAACGCTACCGAGCAGGGCGAAGCTGCGTGGTTGGACTACGACGGCGACGGCAACCTTGACGTGCTGCTTACGGGCAAAAGCGGCAGCGCTACGCACACCTACCTGTACCGCAACACGGGCGAAAGCGGCAGCTACGCGCTTGAGGCGGTGAGCGACCATAAGATACCCAGCTCCGCCAACGCTGCCGTAGCGGCAGCCGACCTTAACGGCGACGGCAAGGACGACGTTGTGCTGCTGGGCAACGACGCCGGAACAAGCGACATCTACTACAGCAACGGCGACGGTACGTTTGCAAAGGCCGGCACGGGATGGCCGCAAATGAATCTGGGCAGCGTGGGCATTGCCGACTACAACAGGGATGGGCTTCCGGACATTATGCTCAACGCCCGCGGCAGCGGCAACACCGTGCTGTACCGGAACGCAGGCGTTATTTCCGACGGCGGCGACGGCGCCGGCGGCAAAATTGTCTTTGAAAAGATACCCAGCCCGATTGTGGCGACTACCGACCCGTTTGCGCCGGAGGTATGGGCCGGCAGCGGCCTCGTCTGGGGCGACTACAACAACGACGCCTACCCCGACCTCCTGATGTGGGGATACAACAACAGCAGCCACTTTGCAACGCTCTACAAGAACAACGGCAACGGTATGCTTAGCGATACCACCGCCGGTGCGTTCGGCGGGCTGCTGCCGCAGGTGGCGCGTGGCTCGGCGGCGTGGTTTAGGTATGACAATGACGATTACTTAGACCTTGTAATCTTTGGCGAGCAGAGCGGACAGCACACGGAGGTGTTCAAGAACAACGGCGACGGTACATTTGAGAAGCAAACCGTATCGCTGCCGGCGCTACAGAACGCACCGGACGAAGCAGGCGACGCAAACAACATGATGACGAAGCTCATTGGCGTGGCCGACTACAACAGGGACGGCTACGACGACCTCTTGCTTATGGGCGCTACCGGCGTTGGTGAAGATCATGCCTTCTTTGCGCTTTATCAAAACAACGGAGCGTCCGGAGATTTCACGCGGCGGACAAACCTGTTCGACGGCGGAGACCTGCCGGTAATCATCCACGGCACCGTAGCGTGGGGCGACTACAACGGCGACGGATACCCCGATATGCTGTTTAACGGCGCCGACGTGCTGAATACCTACGCCGGCATTTACAGGAATAACGCCGGGGCAAGCTTCACCTACCTTCCGCTCGCCGACGGTATCGGCACCGAGCAGGGCGAGGTAGCGTGGGTTGACTACGACGGCGACGGCAACCTCGATGCGCTGGTTACCGGCCTCAACGCAGACGCCGAACCCTACACCGGGCTGTTCCATAACGTCGGCGCAGATGCGTTTGAGGAGGTTGCCAACCACGGGATACCCAACACCGACAAATCGGCCGTGGCGGCAGCCGACCTCAACGGCGACGGCAAGGAGGATATTGTCCTGCTGGGCAGCAGCAGCGCCAGCGACGTATATTACAGCAACGGCAACGGAACGTTCACAAAGGCCAACGTGAGCTGGCCCAAGACAATGACCTCGGGCAGAATTGGCATTGCCGACTACAACAGGGACGGGCTGCAGGACATTGCCGTAAACTCCAGAACCAAAACGGCAATTTACAGGAACGCCGGAACCGCCACCGCGCCTCTTTTTGTGGAGAGCGATGTGGTAGAGCGAGGCGGCAGCAGCGAGATACAGCCCATCACCGTTGGCTCCGGCATGATTTGGGGCGACTACACCGGCGACGGCCTTCAGGACTTTCTGGTGTGGGGCGCCGGCAACGGCCGCAACCTCGCCAAGCTCTACGCCAACAGCGGCAGCGGCAGCTTTACCGAAAGCAGCGCGCTTCCGCTCACCTTCCCCAAGGTGCGGCGCGGCGCAGCGGCGTGGATAGACTACAACCGCGACGGACGGCTGGATATAGTGATAGCCGGAGTTTCCGACCTCAACGAGGTGGTTACGCAGCTGTACAAAAATACGGCAGCCGGATTTGAGCTGGTATCCTCCACCGGTCTGCCCGGCGTACAGAGCGGCAGCGACAACGCCAACGGGCGCTACATTGCCGTAGGCGACTACGACAACGACGGCTACCCCGACATCTTCATTCAGGGACAGAGCGCCGACGGCTTTATCTGCACCCTCTACAAGAACGAGCAGGGCAGCGGAGCGTTCTCCCCGCAGATAGACGCTGTTGGCGGCAGCAGAGGCTTCGACAAGCTGAAGCCGGGTATGCACGCCTGGGGCGACTACAACAGGGACGGACACCTCGACCTGCTCTTTACGGGCAACAGCAGCGGCCTTGGCAGCGGCAACTACAACGGAGCGGATGGCTACTTCGCCGGCGTTTACAAAAACAACGGCGACGGCGCCTTTGCCAACCCTGCCTACTTTACCGGCGGGCAGCTCGGGAGCGAAGGCGAGGCGGCGTGGATTGACTTCGACGGCGACGGCTACCTCGACGCCCTCATCACGGGCAGCGGCGCCTCCGGCGAGGTGGGAAGCCTGTTCCGCTACAACCCCACTGCCGACGCCTTTGAGCAGGTAATCGGCACAGGGATAGCGGCAGCCTCCAATTCGTCCATTGCCGTAGGCGATGTAAACGGCGACGGGCGCGCGGACGTGCTGCTGTACGGCTCGTCGAGCTCGAGCAACATCTCGAAGGTATTCTACAACAACGGCGAGGGCGGCTTCACGGAAAGCGGCTACCACCTTGGCGCAGGCTCAAGGGGAATGGTAGCGCTGGCCGACTTTGACGGCGACCGCAAGCTCGACGTATCGGTGATAGGCAACCCCGAGGTGGGGCTGTACCGCAACCTGCACGACAGCGTACCGGCCCTCCCCGGCGTTCCCGCAGGGTTGAGCAGCAGCGAAAGCAGCGGCGTAATCACCCTTTCGTGGAGCGCGCCGACGGCAGGAACCCCGCTGGGCTACAACCTCTACATCCGGAAGGTTGGAGCCGTCGAGCCGCTGTACCTTGCCGTGCCGGCAAGCACAACCACCGGCAGGCTGAGCATAGCCCTCAACAACGCGCCGCTGATGAGCGCCACCTCCTTTAGCATTGCCGGCTTGGAAAGCGGCAGCTATGCGTGGGGAGTAGAGGCTATCAGTAGCAGCTGGGTTACCGGCGGATTTGCCATTGGCTCCTTCACCGTTACCGAAGATGACGACGACGACGACGACCCCGATGACCCCGATACCCCCAACGCTACCGAAAAGAACGGGCAGAGCAGCTTTGTTGCCTACCGTAGCGGCAGCACGCTGGTGGTATCTGCCGAAGCATCCGGCGCAATGTCCGGCACAGCATCCGGCGCGGCAGAGCTTTCGGTGGTTAGCATCACGGGTGCAAGAGTCTGGTCAAAGACCGGAACATTTACGGGCGTTACCGAAATCGCAGGCCTTGCGCCGGGCAACGTTTACCTCGTAATCCTGCGCGTTGGCAGCAGCATGGAGGTGAAGAAGGTAACAATGTAGAGAATGTTTGGCTGCGTGGAGGCGCACCTGTCGGTGCGCCTCCATAAAGTCAAGCAGATAAAAATAAAAATGAAAATGAAAAACTTCATAATGCACCTTTGCTTGGCAGGATGGTTCGCGCTTCCGGCCTTAGCCAAAGAGCCACCGCCCAAAGAGCCGGTGGACTACGTGAACACGCGGATAGGCAACATCAGCATCCTGCTGATGCCTACCTACCCCACGGCGCACCTGCCCAACAGCATGCTGCGCATGATACCCTCCCATGCGGACTTTGTATCGGACCGCATACAGGGCTTTCCCCTCAACGTGCCCATGCACCGGCAGGGCGACGTGCTCTACCTGATGCCCTACTGCGGCGACACCGGCAGTTTTAGCGACGACATGACCTACCGCTACGACCAGGAGGTAGCCACGCCGTACCGCTACTCGGCGCTGTTAGACGACTACGGCATTGTGGCCGACTTTGCGCCCGCCGCACGGGCTGCCGTGTACGCGTTTACCTTTGAGCAGGACGACGCCCCGCGCTGCGTTGCGCTGCGCACCGCCGGCAGCGGGGAGATGGCCGCAGGCGGAAAGGTTATCAGCGGATACGAGAATTACCGCGGCGTGAAGCACTACTTCTACCTTGAGTTTGAGCAGGCGCCCCTCAAGGTGGATAGCCGGAGCGCTGGAACGCAGGAGCAGCGGGCAGCTTGCCGCGCAGCCTTCGACCGGAGCGTCAAAACCGTTTGCCTGCGCTACGGCATTTCGTACATCAGCGTAGAGCAGGCGCGGCGGAACATGGAGGCCGAGGTGGCCGGAAGCAGCTTAGACGACGTTGCGCAGAAAGCCCGCGGCATTTGGAACAGCACGCTGGGAAAGGTTGAAGTCGAGGGCGGCTCCGACGACCAGAAGGCTACCTTCTACACCGCGCTTTACCGCGCCCACGAGCGCATGGTCAACATCTCGGAGGACGGGAAGTACTACAGCGCTTTCGACCAAAGGGTGCACGACGACGAGGGTGTGCCCTTCTATACCGACGACTGGATTTGGGATACGCACCTCGCCCTGCACCCGCTGCAGAGCATCCTCGCGCCGCAGGAGCAGGCGCAGAAGCTCGCCTCGTACATCCGCATGTGCGAGCAGTCGAGCGAAGGCTGGATGCCAACGTTCCCCTGCGTGCACGGCGACGTGCACTGCATGAACGGCAACCACGCCGCCGCCATCTTTGCCGACGCGCTCTGCAAGAACATTCCCTTTGACGTCGAAAAGGCATTTGAGGGAATGAAGCGCACGGTGCTCACCGAAACCATGATACCCTGGCGGCGGGCGCCAAAGACCGAGCTCGACGATTTTTACCACGAGCACGGGTGGTTTCCGGCCCTGCACCCCGACGAAGCCGAACCCGTATCGCTGGTGAGCAGCGTTGAGCTGCGGCAGGCGGTGTCCGTTACGCAGGCGGCGGCCTACGACAACTGGTGCATTGCCCGGCTGGCAAAGGCGCTGGGGAGGCGCGAGGATTACGACTTCTTCATCAGCCGCGCCGCCAGCTACCGGCACCTGTTCAACAGCGAAACAGGATTCTTCCACCCCAAGGACAAGGATGGAAAGTTCATTGAGCCTTTCGACTACAAGGTATCCGGCGGGTACGGCTCAAGGGCGTACTACGACGAGAACAACGCCTGGACGTACATCTGGGATGTGCGCCACAACGTTGACGACCTGATAAGCCTGTTTGGTGGGCGCGAGCCCTTTGTGCAGAAGCTCGACAGGCTGTTTGTGGAGGACTTGGGGCGGGCCAAGTGGCAGTACGCGGCCATGGCGCCGGACGCCACCGGCAACATTGGGCAGTACGTGGCCGGCAACGAGCCAAGCTTCCACATTCCCTACCTCTACTGCTACGCGGGACAGCCGTGGAAAACCCAAAAGCGCATCCGCATGGTGCTCGAGAGCTGGTTCCGGAACGACCTGATGGGGATGCCCGGCGACGAGGACGGCGGCGCAATGTCGGCCTACTACGTTTTCTCGGCAATGGGATTCTACCCCGTTTCGGTGGGCACGGACGCCTACACCATCGGCAGCCCGATATTCAGCAAGGTTACCGTGCACCTGCCGGACGGCAAGGTCTTCACCCTAAAAGCCAACGGCGCCTCGTGGAGCAACAAGTACATCCGGTCGGCCAAGCTCAACGGGCAGCCCCTGAACGCACCGTGGTTTTCGCACAGGGACATCCTTGCCGGCGGAACGCTGGAGCTGGAGATGTCCAACCGCCCAAACAGGGAGTGGGGGAGGGGGGAGTAGCGAATTCTCCCGCATGGCGCTCGTCATTCCGAGCGCAGCGAGGAATCTCCTCTTCCTCAACCACCCAAAGTGCGGTAGCCGCATGGCGCTCGTCATTCCGAGCGCAGCGAGGAATCTCCTCTTCCTCAACCACCGCACTTGGGTAGCCGCATAGCGGGAGATTCCTCGAGTGCGGAAGAGCCCACGACTGAACTCCTGTCACACAGTA
>JAISAC010000206.1 GCA_031266935.1 Prevotellaceae bacterium | reverse complement strand
ACACACACACACACACACACACACACACACACACACACACACACACACACACACACACACACACACACACACACACACACACACACACGTAACTCAACTTACGTGCGTGTGCGCGTATTATAGCAAAATATTTTCCAAAATTCATACATACCCGCAACATGCTTTCTGGCATGGGGCGGTTTTTTTATTTCCGCGATACTTCCACGGCATGGTTCTGCGCTTTGCTTTTAGACCGTTGAGCGTCGTTGCTTTGCTTCGCCTGCAGCGACGATGCGCAAAATCACACCGCGTACAGTATAAAACAAACAAAACAAACAAATTAATTGTCTGCACCAAGGAGCAGACGTAAAGCAAAAAAAACGATGAAACATAAAGTACTAATTTTAGGCGGCTTGCTGTGCCTGTGGAGCGCAGCAAGCGTATTTGCCGCCAAAGCCAAGCCGGTGGCTGTAGCGTCGGGGAGCATTTCAGTTCTGAAAAGCCCCTCAAAGGTTTTTCTGGAAGTTGACTACTCAGCTGCGAAAGTTGGCGAGCAAGCGCTTGACGAGTATCTGAAGGGGAGAGGCGACGATTTCGTAAGAGACTGGCCGGAGGATATAAAAAAGACTTCCGCCAGCTTCGCACTCTCCTTCAACCGCGAAAACAGAAAGGGAGCGCAGATACCTTTCCCCTTGATGGAAGACGCAGGTGATGCAGCCTATAAGCTTGTTATCCGCATTGAGAGCATTGATATGGGCAACGGCAGCAGGTTTTTTAATCCTTTCGCCCCCCCAAAAGCAGGAGGAATTATTATAAGCGGCGCTGTTGATATAGTGGACACGAAAACCAACGAAGTTGTTTGCACACTTAAAGTTAATAAGGTGAAAGGTCGTGGCGATGTTTCTGAATCGAAGCGCCTGAGTTGGATGTTCGGGGAGTTGGCAGAGCTCATTTGCAAGTTACTATAAACCTGAATCAGCTGTCTGCAAGAAAGGTAGAAGTAAAGCAAAGAAACGTTTTGTACGGTGCGCACTTTTTGTATATCGTTGCTGTAAGCGTAGCGAAGCAGCGGCGGTTGACGGTCTCAAAGCAAGGCGCAAAATCAAAAGGTAAGGGCGGATTTGAAACCCGCCCTTACCCTTTTTTTGCTTTGAGCTACTGACCATTCCCGTGGCAGTTTTTGTACTTTTTTCCGCTTCCGCAGGGGCAGGGGTCGTTGCGGCCGACTTGCTTTTCGACGTGAACGGGGACCGGTTTTTGCGGCACGTTGCGCTCCAGGCTGAATTATACGTTAAAGTACTGCCGCTATTTTACGAATTTTGCTTAACTTACCAATAAATTTACTGTTGCGTTTGGTTACAAGCATATTGTAGCGCACCTGCATTTTAAGCAATGGCTCGGCAGGTACATCCAGCGTGGTTTCGATAAGCAACGCGAGTTCTGTGCTTACAGGACGCTTGCCGTTCAATACTTCGTTTAGCTGCGTGTATGGCACTTCTATTGCCGTTGCAAGCTGCTTTTGAGAAATGCCGCGGTATTCGATTTCATCTTTCAGCACCTCGCCCGGATGCGTGGGGTAGTAGGGCTCGAGGTTGTTTGCAATCATATTGGGGGCAACGCCCGAAATGGTAATCATATCTAATTATTTATAATGGTTCGACAATTCTACTATGCTGCATATAGTCGCAATTACTTGATTATCAACTGATTTTTATTTAAATTCAATACGGTATTGGTCATTTACTCTGACAGAAGACAACCCCGCCTTATCACCTTTCAACTTTTCGTAATTCAACGAGTTGTATTTTTTAAGTGATTCCGTATCCGGTTGGTCAATCATCAAGTCAACCACACGGATATATTTACGGATAATGGCAGGTTGAAACCGGTGCTTTTTGCCGGTTGTCTTGCCTGTCCGGTACATTTCCTGCAAATAATCCTTTTCAAAAGTAATATCCATATCGTAATAAAACAGCCATATCAACGGAATTATCAGCTTATGCCCCGTGGCAGTTTTTGTACTTTTTCCCGCTTCCGCAGGGGCAGGGGTCGTTGCGGCCGACTTGCTTTTCGACGTGAACGGGGGCTGGTTTTTGCGGCGCTTTGCCGGAAGCCGCCAGCTCGGAGCGTCCGGTTTGCAGGCGGCTCATGTCGGTTTTGACGCGCGGCGCGGCGTTGTGCTGCGCCGGAGCGCTGTCGCGTACCGGTATATGCGCTTTGGTGAGCATGGAGAGCACGTCGTGGTTGATTTTTTCCAACATGCTGCGAAACAGCCCGTAGCTCTCCAGCTTGTAGATGAGCAGCGGGTCTTTTTGCTCGTAGGCAGCGTTGTGGGCAGCTTGCTTCAGGTCGTCCATTTCGCGCAGGTGCTCCTTCCAGTGCTCGTCAATCATGGCGAGGATGACCAGCTTACCTAAGGCGCGGGTGAGCTCTTTTCCTTCCGTTTCGTACGCTTTTTTCAGGTTAACCAGAATTTGGAAGACTTTATGCCCGTCGCCCACCGGCACCACGATGTTTTCGTAGCTGCTGCCCTGCGCCTCGTAAACATTCCGGATAACAGGGTAGGCCTGCCGGGCAAGCGCTTCCATCTTGCGCTGGTAGGTTTCGAGCAGGTGCTCCTGCAGCATATCGGCCAGCTCATCTACCGATGCCTGCTTCCACGCGGCCTCATCGAAGTTTGGCTCAAGGGAGAGGAGGCGGATAAGCTCCAGCGAAAACTCCTCGTAGCTTACGCTGCCGTGCATTTGCTCAACAACCGTTGAGGCGTAGTCGGATATCATGTTGAGAATATCCATATCAATGCGCTCGCCGTAGAGCGCGTGGCGGCGGCGCGTGTAGATAACCTCGCGCTGCGAGTTCATCACGTCGTCGTACTCCAGCAGGCGCTTGCGGATGCCGAAGTTATTCTCCTCCACCTTGCGCTGCGCCCGCTCAATAGAGCGGCTAATCATGCTGTGCTGAATTACCTCGCCCTCCTTAAGCCCCATTCTGTCCATGAGCGACGCTATACGCTCCGAGCCAAACAGGCGCATGAGCTCGTCCTCGAGCGAAACAAAAAATTGGGATGTTCCGGGGTCTCCCTGCCGTCCGGCGCGTCCGCGCAGCTGTCGGTCCACGCGGCGGCTCTCGTGGCGCTCCGTACCTACGATTGCCAGCCCGCCGGATTCTTTGACCTGCGGCGTGAGCTTGATGTCGGTACCGCGTCCGGCCATATTGGTGGCTATGGTTACCACGCCGGCGCGTCCAGCCTCGGCCACAATCTCGGCTTCGCGCTGGTGCTGCTTTGCGTTCAGCACGTTGTGCTTTATTCCGCGCAGCTTGAGCATTTTGCTCAGCTGCTCCGATATTTCGACGGAGGTTGTCCCCACCAGCACCGGCCTTCCTGCGGCTACCAGCTTGCCTATTTCTTCTATTACCGCCTTGTACTTTTCGCGCTTGGTTTTGTACACCAAATCTTCGGCGTCGCGGCGGACAACCGAGCGGTTGGTAGGGATAACAATAACGTCGAGCTTGTAGATAGTCCAGAGCTCGCCGGCTTCGGTTTCGGCGGTTCCGGTCATACCCGACAGCTTGTGGTACATGCGGAAGTAGTTTTGCAGCGTGATGGTGGCAAAGGTTTGCGTAGCAGCCTCCACCTTCACGTTTTCCTTGGCCTCTATTGCCTGATGCAGCCCGTCGGAGTAGCGGCGGCCTTCGAGGATGCGCCCCGTTTGCTCATCCACAATCATCACCTTGTTGTTTATCACCACGTACTCCACATCGTTTTCGAACATGGCGTAAGCTTTGAGTAGCTGGTGTATGGTGTGCACGCGCTCCGACTTGATGGCGTAGTCGCTGAGCAGCTTATCCTTTGCCGAGAGCTTTTCGCTTGGCGAGAGGTGCTGCTTTTCCAGCTCGGCAACTTCATTACCGATGTCGGGGAGCACAAAGAACTTATCTTCGTTCACCGATTGGGTGATGAGGTCAAGCCCTTTGTCGGTGAGGTCAACCGAGTTGAGCTTTTCGTCAATGACGAAGTAGAGCTCGTCGGTAGCCTTGTGCATGTTGCGGTTATTGTCCTGCATGTAGAAATTTTCGGTTTTCAGCAGGAGCGCCTTGTTACCCTGTTCGCTCAAGAACTTGATAAGGGGCTTGTACTTGGGTAAGGCTTTGAAAACCCGCAGCAGGAGCAGCCCGCCTTCTTCGGTTTTATTTTCGGCGAGCAGCTTGCGGCACTCGGCCAGCAGGGTAGTGGCGAGGTTGCGCTGCACGGTGTAGAGGCGCTCCACCAGCGGCTTGTACTCGTTGAACATCTGGTCGTCGCCTTTGGGTACAGGGCCGGAGATGATGAGGGGCGTACGCGCGTCGTCGATCAGCACCGAGTCCACCTCGTCAACAATGGCAAAGTGGTGCTTGCGCTGCACCAGCTCGCCGGGGGAGATGCACATGTTGTCGCGCAGGTAGTCAAAGCCAAACTCGTTGTTGGTGCCAAAGGTAATATCCGCCATATATGCCTTGCGGCGCGCGTCGGAGTTGGGCTGGTGCTTGTCGATGCAGTCCACCGAGAGGCCGTGAAACTGGTACATGGGGCCCATCCACTCGCTGTCGCGCTTGGCAAGGTAGTCGTTCACGGTTACGATGTGCACACCTTTTCCGGCCAGCGCGTTGAGGAATACGGGCAGCGTTGCCACCAGGGTTTTTCCCTCGCCGGTAGCCATTTCGGCCACGTTGCCCTGGTGCAGCGCCACGCCGCCTATGAGCTGCACGTCGTAGTGCACCATATCCCACTTCACCATGCTTCCGCCGGCCATCCACTCGTTGGCGTACACGGCCTGGTCGCCTTCGATGGTAACAAAATCCTTGCTTGCGGCCAGCTCACGGTCGTAATCGGTTGCGTTAACCCTCACCCGCTCATTTTCCTTAAAGCGCCGCGCCGTCTCCTTCATAATAGAAAAAGCCTCGGGCAAAATTTCGAGCAGCGTATCCTCTATTTTTTTATCAACAGCCTTTACCAGCTCATCTATTTCTTTGGCAAGGCTTTCCTTTTCGGAGATTTCCGTTTCGCTCGATTCGAGCTTTGCGCGCAGCTCGGCCATGCGGGTTTCGTCCTCGGCAATGCTGTCGGCAACGACGCCGCGCAGCCGCTGCGATTCGCCCCGCAGCTCGTTGTTGCTCATCGCTTCAAATCGCGGATAGACCTCCTTTATTTTCTCAACAAAAGGGGCTATTTTTTTCATATCGCTCTCCGATTTTGACCCGAAAAACAGCTTAATGATGGAGTTTAGAATACTCATAAGTAGTTTATATTGATTTACAATTATTGATTTACAATTGCACAATTCTCAGCAGCGCTAAGCTCCGGCTAAGGAGTTGGCAAAGTTAGTATTTTTATTTGGATTTCAAGAAATTTTGAATTTTGAATTTTGAATTTTGGATGGAATCATCTATTTTACAAATAATTATATATATTCGAAAGGGAGGGTAGGGGAGGGGGGAGGCGAAATTTTATCGCCATTCGCTTGCGGGTTTAATTTTTTTTCCTACTTTTACAGCGCCTTATGCAAAGAATTGGTAAAATATTAACAACTCAAGAAAACAAGCGCATCATGCGTAACTTTTTTAGCATAGAGATATCGTACCCTGTCGGGCACCTAACCGCGCCCGGAGAAGTTGCTGTTGAATACGAGGCAACCGCAAATATGCTCCCTGCTACACACACACACACACACACACACACACACACACACACACACACACACACACACCAACACACACACACACACACAAACACACACAC